>JBDHYS010000132.1:0-5326 GCA_039811505.1 Paludibacteraceae bacterium
ATGCTCCACTAACAGTTTTTCAAATAATCGCAGAGGAATTTTAAAATCAAATTGTAATACCTTAATTTAATTTTTTCTGTGTTATTAAAATCGGTATTATATAGTCAAATTAAATGCCAATATTTCTTCTGTGACAAATTGGCAGAATGGACGGAAAGATTGAGATTTTTAGTTGGTTTATGTTATAAAATCCATTCTACTTCTTTGAAATAGTAGGTTTTTTCTTCGTTTGTGTCGGTTGTTAATTCTAATTTTCCGTCAAATCCTACGTTTTTTATTTTTGCTGAAAACAACGTATCTGTTGCAACATCTTTGAAAGTGTGAAACCCAATTTTGCGGTACAAATGTGAAAGGTAAAGTTGATGAATAAAATTAGAATCAGCAGAATTGTATAATTCTATTATTTTGTTGTGAATAGTGTTTAGAAGCAAATTTACATCCATTTCTTCTCCTGTAATTTGTTTCAAAGCGATGGGATTTGGAGCGTTGCTAAAAAACTTTTCTTGGTTGATATTCAGTCCGATTCCAACAATGGATTTTTCAATTTTATCCCGTAACAATGAGTTTTCTATTAAAATTCCTCCTATTTTTTTGTCTTTCCAATAAATATCATTGGGCCATTTTATAGAGAAAAAATCGGCATATTGTTTCAAAATCGTTACGATTGCAATAGATGTGATTTGGGATAAAATAAACTGATTTTGAATTGAAATGTGTTTTGGATAAAGCAAAATGCTGACAAGCAGATTTTTACCTTTTTCTGATTCCCAGCTATTCCCTTGTTGTCCTTTTCCTTTTGTTTGAAAATCGGTACACACCATAAATCCTTCAGGAAGTGTTGCGTTTTTTCCCAATTCTCGAAGAAAATTGTTTGTGGAATCTACCTGAGATACAAAATAAGGCGATTTCATCATTTTTTATTCAAATTATTGACAACTTCAACTAATAATTTTTCTATTTTACTTGTCGTTGCTGCGGTTGAATTGCTGTTTGGATTGTTTACCAAAATGGCAAAAGCAAGATGATGAGTTTCTGTTTTTATATAGCCAACGTAACTTTTTACTCTGTTTATCGAACCACTTTTTGCGATGACTTTGTTTGATAATGGTGTGTTTAACAGAAAATTTTTCAATGTTCCGTTTACACCAGCCACAGGAAAGGAAGCGAAAAATGGAGTTTTATTTGCTGAATGCTCCATAAATTCTAATAAGTTAATAAAAAAATTGGCAGAAACGTTGTTCATCGGCGACAATCCCGAACCATCAACCATGAAAAGTTCTTCGGTGGGAAGTTTTTTGTCTTTCCAAAACTGTTTTATTGTTGCAATTGCAAAATTTGTAGTAGAAATTCCATTTTTATTTGAACCCAAATATCGAAAAAGATGCTCTGCGTATAAATTATTGCTTGAAACGTTTATTTCTCGAATAATTTCAGACAAAGGAGGTGAAAAGTGGGTATAAATAATTCTCCTTTCTTTTGGTACAATTTCGTTTTTTCTTATCTGAATTCCACTTTGTTCTAATTCTTTGTAAAAATCGCTAATTAACAGCGATTTAGGGTCTGGAATATCACCTTTTATTCTAAAATCTTTTCTGTTTGCTGGGATTTTTCCTAAAATTATCCTTTCATTCTGTTTTGGAGCTCCATAAATATAAGCACTGTCAAATCGTATTTCGGAACTAATCAGTTTGTTGGTTAATATCAAATTTGGAATGTTGGGCTGCACACTATTAATAATCGGAGTTGTTCCAATTTTTCCCGAATGAAGTGAAATTTCATACAAATTATCTTTGTACGCAATACCATAAGCCCCTGCTGCATAATAATTTCCAATATCTTCCCACGTCCATTTGGGATTTACACCTTCGTCATCAAAAATGGTTTCATCTGCAATAATTTCTCCATTAATTGTTTTTATTCCGATTTTTTTTACTGCATTTGCCCATTTTTTCAAAAATTGTACATCTCCCAATTTTGATGAACCCAATGTTGGGTCGCCTCCACCTCTTATGAATAAATTACCATGCAAAATACCCGATTTATCAATTTCTCCATCAATTTCTAAATAAGTTTTGAATTGAAATTCCTGCCCTAAAATTTCTAAAGCTGTTGCAGTGGTAATCACTTTTAAGGTCGATGCAGGAACGGTTACACTTTTAGCCCGATGATTGGCAATCATCTTTTTTGAATCCAAATCATAAATTGCCAAACTTATCGAAGCATTTTGGTGCAGATTATTTTCAATAAAATCCTCGACAGGATTTTGTGCTGAAATCTGATTGAAAATAAGCAATAATAGGAAGATAAACTTAATTTTCATCGGCATTTAATTGAGTTTTTTATTCTTCAAAAAATATAGGAAATTTCTCTTCAAATCCTTCCGGTAATTTGTTTTTATATGCTTTTGGTTCACGTCTGACAGGATAAGTCGAACGGAGTTTTTCAAAATCGACCGGTGATTCGATCAATTTTCTCATATCTTCTTCAATGGAATAAGTTTTTAGTAAAAAATCACAATCATTTTTTCTCTCAAAGTTATTATTTATCCCTTGTGGCAATTCTGCAGGTTGCCAATTGTCGATTCCTAAATTGAAAAACCGACTTAAGGCTCTCACGCTTTGCATTGTTGCATTTGCTTTTCCATCGGTCGAATAACCTGCAATATGTGGAGTTGCAATAGTAACTTTTTTCAATAATTCAGTATCAATAACGGGCTCGTTTTCCCAACAATCTAATACAACATCGCTCACTAAATTTTTTTCCATCGCCTCTTTTAATGCTTCAGTTTTGATAACTTCGCCTCGTGAAGCGTTGATAATTATTGGACGTTTTTTCAATAATTGGAAAAAAGCTTCATCCGCCAAATGATAACTTTTATCTTCACCATCTAAGTGCAAAAGCGGATGAAAAGAGATTATATCTGCTTTTACTGCTATTTCGGTCAAAGAAACAAAATCGGTTTTTCCCTCATTTCTTGCTCGTGGTGGGTCATTTAACAACACTTTCATCCCAAAAGATTGTGCTAATTTTGCTATGCGAGTTCCCACATTTCCCACACCCACAATTCCGATTGTTTTATTTCTTAAATCAATGTTTTTTTTCTTCGACAAATAACAAAAAACAGAACTCATATATTGCGTTACCGACAAAGCATTGCAACCCGGAGCATTTGTCCATTTTATATTATTTCGGTTGCAATATTCTGTGTCTATATGATCGTAACCGATGGTAGCCGTTGCAATAAATTTTACTTTGGATTTTTCAAGTAAATTTTTATTGCATTTTGTGCGTGTCCGAATGATGAGTGCATCTGCATCGCTCACGATTTCAGCATTAATTTCATTGTAAGAAAGATATTTTACATCTACAGCCACTTTTTCCAACACACCTTTAATAAAAGGAATATCTTTATCAATAATTACGTTCATCGATTATTTTCTTGATTTAAGTTCTTCGTCCGTTTTTTGGCGTAATCCGGGATTTTCCTTTACCATTTCTTTCTTAATTTCTTCTGGATAACCGGCTCTGATTATTGTTGGTGGAAGTCCATACTTGTTTTTTAAGAATTTTCCGTTTTCTTCTTTTTTGATGTTTCCGTCCATAAATTTAACCAATAAAAACTCACTTAGTTTTTTCCATTCTGCATTCACCATTTCTGAAGTTTGAACACTGTAATTGGTTAGATATTTTCGTGCATCTGTTTCTGTCATTGCGATTGCTTTTGACTCAATAAGAGGAAGTTCTTTTTCAAATTGCAATTCTAATTCACGCTGTTTTTTTCTGATGTCTTCCATCATTGGTAAATATTTTCCGTATGCGAAATTAGAGACTAAGTTAAAAGTCCAAAAAGCTGATGTAGAAGAATAATCGAGCAAACTTCCATTCGTTTCGTCAAAACACCAAGGCACTTTGTTGGTGCTACAAAATATTGGTACATACACATTGCTTGCTGCATCATCTACGCCAAACCACAAAATTCCACCTACGCTGTTAGGCAACCACCTGCGAAGTTGAGCAACAAACGAAAAACCTGTTTGTTGCGTTGCAATTGGGCGTTCGTGTCCATAAAGTACACTATCAACTGTGAAAGTTAAAGGGCTAAAACGCAGTTTACTTCCAAAAGTTCCGGCGCCAACTCCTTTTGTCATATCAAATTCAGTCCCTTCATATTGATCACGCATAAATCTTTTCAAATCATTTACATCCACTTTTTTGTCAGGTTTAATCCAAAGTGGCATCCGTGTTTTTGTTTCACCTTTCACATAAGTTATGTAGTCCTTCATTTCGCTGTTCACATTCTTAAAAAACGACCAAACTCTTGCTTCACAAATTCTCAAACCCAAATAATCCAACGGATTGTACACGTCTGAAAAACTAAAATCACTATCTTTTCCATTGAAATAACCTTTTTCACGTGCAAAACTTACAACGTCAGGTGAATACATACAGTTATTTTTATCTTTGAAAGGAATGGTGGTAATGCGTGCTTGATTGGCATGAGCCGAAACACAATCATCGGGCATACGTAAAGCTACCCAAACAGCTCCTTTTCGTCCAACGCCTTTTCCAATCATCTCTAAGATCCAAACTTCATTTGGGTCGGCAATAGAAAATGACTCTCCGGAACTGTAATATCCATATTCCGCAACCAAATCTGTCATCACTTTAATCGCTTCGCGTGCACTCTTTGAACGTTGCAAAGCGATATACATCAAACTTCCGTAATCCATAATTCCTGTGGTATCAACTAATTCTTCGTGTCCACCAAAAGTTGTTTCTCCTATTGCAACCTGATGTTCGTTGATATTCCCAATCACATTGTAGGTTTGTTTTGCCTGTTTAATTTTTCCAAGTGGTTTTCCTGTGTCCCATTCAACCACGTCTAACATCGATCCATCGGGATAATTTGCAGCAGGATAATGGTATAATGCCCCAAAAAGATAATACGAATCAGCGGAATAAGAAATAAACGTAGAGCCATCTGTTGTTGCCTTTTTACCAACCAAAAAATTTGTACAAGACCATGAAGGAGTGGATAGAATTGAAATAAATACAATAATTAATCCTACTTTTTTTATCATAAAAATTATGTTTTAATTAAATATAAGTTGCTATTTCTATAAAATTTACTTTCAACAAAATTAAGTAAAATCGTCAGAACTGCAAAATGATTGGCAACTTAATAATAAAGTTGCATTTGCTACTTGAATTTAGAATCCAATTATTTAACTTTGATGAAAAATAACAAGAATGACAAAAATTGGTTTATTATCGGATACACATGGTTTTTTAGATGAAAGAATTTTTCAATACTTCAAAGATGTAG
>JBDHYS010000133.1:0-5311 GCA_039811505.1 Paludibacteraceae bacterium
ATAGCCGGAAAAGTTTTTAATTCATCACTTTATAAAGACTTAATTTCCAATGACTAAATTTTGGCTCTGAATCGTTGTAAGCCATAGACTAATTTGCCACCTAATTTTATTTGTGGCTTAATAGTTTCGTCTTGAGTTGCATAATTAATACACTTGGCCACAAATTCGGTGCAATACATTTCCGTATCATCAGATGAATCAAAACTCAAGTCAAATTTCACTTGATTGTTAAAAAGGCGGTTTGCATTTTTAATTAATCTTTCTCTTTCTGCTAAATCAATTTTCAATCTGAAAAATGAGAATTTATCTATGCAACTTAAAAACTCCGATAATTTCTCCTTTTTAATCCCTCCAACTCCGGTCAATTCGCTCGCTCCTGAATGAATTACAAAAGGCAAATTATTTTCGATTATAATAATTCCAATATGTGAATATTTCTTTTCGAGAGATGCGTATTCTTTAAATAAGTTAGAAAAATATCCTTTCCCCAAGCGACAAACCAAATCATCATCTTCCAAAAAACTATATTGAAAATTATTACCAACCAATTTCACAGAAGATGATGATTTGATTTCGGGTTTTAGCGAAAACAATAAGAGGCTACATGAAGCTATATATATTATTTCTTTGATTCCACGTGAACTAGCCATTCCCCATCAATTTCCACCAGTTTTATTTCATCATTTTCTCCTTTTGCATTAATGAAGGTCACCCAGGCTGTATTATCGACAATTGAATCTTTCACGCTTTTGAATTTAAAGTTTGGATCCACTGAAAGTCCACCCAAAGCACTAGCAAAATCGATAAGTTTCCCCGTAGTTTCGGTTGCATATTTTTTTGCATCTTCGACTCTACCTTTTGCTAAATTCTCGGTTTCTGGTCCTTTTGAACAAGAGATTAGCATGGTGATTGCACCTAAAATAAATAATGATTTTTTCATTTGAATGGTTTTTTTGTTTGAATTTCCCATTAACGACTCAAAGACTTGGGTTCGCACGGGAATTTATCCCAGCAAACGCACAAACTTAATTTAACAATAAAACTTCAATAAACAAAATAAACCCTGTCCAAAACTGAGCATTTGTTTAGATAAAACCTGAAAATTGCCTTTTTTGCTGCATTTGTCAGCAATTGGGGTACAGGCACATTAATATCCATAGAGCTGTTTGGCCGGTTTCGTTCAACAGCGGTCTCATTTCATGCCCATTGGGCAAAACGAGGGATTAGTTATTAGTGGCTGGCTATTTTATTCCTCCCAATTGCTTAATTAAATTTTTCTTCTGTTTGTCAGTAAATACCTTGACCCAAGATAAAACAAGTACGTCGTAACCACCAGATTTTTGTTTTTCGTCATTTGTCAAACGAATGAAAAATATTTGAGGAATTGAGCCTTTGTCTACCCAAGGTTTCACACAGGTCAAAGAATAGTCTTGTTTTAAAATTATCTTCCCGCCAGAATTGCCAGTCACAAATGCAATTTTTTTGTCAGTAAAGTCAAAGGTGTCGCGACTACTTTTTAATGAGGTGTTTAGAAAACTTATCTCTTGTCTATTTAGGGCTATATTTTTGTCTAAGCCCAAACTGTCGGAAGCCTGCACAAAAGCACTTATTGTCGAGAAGAAAAATATTATTAATGTGAAAACTTTCATAATAGTACTATTATCTTTTTAGTGTAGTTAGCTTGCCACTAACGGTTTAGCGGTATGAAAAGTTGTCGTTTTCGGGCGATTTCCTGTCAAGTTACACAAAAGTTGATGCGGGCTACAACCCTTGAATAACCTACAATACCGGCAATTTTTTATACCGTTTGTTGGCAGCTGGTAATCTTGTTTCAAGAGTTTAAAATCTTTGTTTTTCTAGTATTGTATTCTTCTTCTGTTAAAATACCCTTTTGTTTTAAGTCGTGTAATTTTTCAAGTTCTGTGGCTAAATCAGTCTTATTGGTTTGCTTTTGTTGTCCAGCAATCATTGCATTGGCTAATTCTATTGCTTGTTTTTTAATTTGATGTTGTTTATATTCTTCTTGCATATGGGTTATGGTGTCTTTGAGTTCTTTGGGGTTTTCAACCGAAAAATAGGTTGTAGAGCCAATCTCTGCAGCAGTCTGAATTTGAACGTTTCCATAACCAAACATTTTACCCCAGAATGACTGTCTGTAGGAAACATTATTTATTTTATCAAGCGGACTTTCTTTTGTGTTATTGGAAAACACACCATATTCGTCAATTACTCTTAAAGTCGTAACAGCCCACAAATTGTTATTTCTTTGGATAATTTTATAAATGAAATATCCAATTAATAGAATTGCTAGTAAAAATCCATTACTACCAATAGCAATTCCGATTATTGAGCCAATCAACATTATAATGAATGGTCCAACTAAAGTAAACCAATGAGGTTTTGTTTCAAGGATTACTTTTTCATCTTTTTTTAATTTAGTCTTCATATTCTATATGTTTTAAATTATTACTTGCTGCCAACTCATAAATATATGCATAAACATAGTACTTTTTACGAATTATTCACATGATTATTATCTTATTTTAAACTATCCAGCGGACTTTTTACGCAGTCTACAAGTGGCTGATTGATTTGCGAATATATCATTGTGGTTTTTATGTCTTTATGCCCCAGTAACTGCTGAACATATCTAATGTCGGTACCGTCATTTAAAAGGTGAGTGGCAAAACTATGCCTTAAACTATGTAAACTTCCCTGTTTCGACAAACCACTTTTTTCCATTGCGCTTCTCATTATGCTCTGCACACTCCTTGCACTATAAGGCATTAGATGAATTTTTTGCTCACCCATCAATATGTCGCTCCATTTTAGGTTTATCACTTCGCTTAGTCGCAGACCGGCTCCGAGAATAATCATTAACAGTAATTTATGTTGAACTAAACCCTCGGTAGCACTTTTTGCAGCTTCAATTACAGGATGATTTGGCTGTAGTACGACCTCAAACGACCGTAAATACCAAATTAAGAAGATGCCCTTGTTGCAAAACAGGTACATTAATAACCATAGAGCTGTTTTGGCCGGTTTCTTTCAACAGCATATTGGTTCCGCCGATTTACAATTCATTTCATGCCATTGGGCAAAATGAGACCTTAGTTATTGACAACTGGACTTATGTTATTTAAAAAGTCTTAAATAATTATCGAATACATACAATCTGCCTCGTTGACCTCCTGTTACTTCTTTCAAAATATCTAGTTTTTCCAAATCTACAATTAATTTATATGCTGAAGGCATTGATATTTGGGCTATTTCACTAACTTTTTCTGCATTTATCATTGGACGATTATATAAATAATCAACTATCTTTTTGGCATTTACCGCTCTACTACCTAATTTTTGAATGCTTGACTCTGTAGTTTTTTGTAATTGAAGAATATTGTCAAAGGTTGTTATTCCATTTTTAGCAGTTTCAATTATACCAACCAAAAAGAACTTAAACCATTGTGTGATATTGTGTTTTTCTCTTACCAGCATTAAGTTATCGTAATACAACTTCCTGTTCTTTTCAAGAAAATCAGATAAATATAAAATAGGTTTTTGTAAGATTCCTTTGCTTACTAAATATAACGGAATAAGTAACCTGCCTACCCTGCCATTTCCATCAAGGAATGGGTGAATTGTTTCAAACTGATAGTGAACCAGTCCTATTTTCAATAACTCAGGGATGAAAATTTCTTCATTATAGATAAATTTTTCGATATCACCCATAAGTTCAGGTATCATAGTGTGAACTGGCGGGATGAAAATAGCATCATTAATAGTTGCTCCACCTATCCAATTCTGGCTATTTCTGAACTCTCCAGGTTGTTTCCGTTCTCCCCTTACTCCTTGTAGTAATATTTTATGGGTTTCACGTATTAATCGTGAGGAAAATGGAAGTTTATTAAGTTCGTTAATTGCCCATTTCATTGCTTTCGTATAATTCTGAACTTCCTCCCAGTCATCTCTCTTGTCTAAAGGAATATCATCTTTTTCCAATAATGCCTCTTCCATATTCGTTTGAGTTCCTTCAATCCTGCTACTCTGAGTTGCTTCTTTTAGAACGTGCATACTTATGAAAAGGTCAATATTAGGAATATACTTTGAGTACATGTCTAACCTACCAAGTTCTCTGTCTGCTTGACTTAGTAGTTGCAACACTTCCATATTGTCAATGTGCAATTGTTTGTTGATTAATGTAGGTTGAAAACTCTTATAGTAACCTTGGCTTATGTACTGTCCTGATTTATATTGTTTCATTTCGGTTGTTTTAAACAAAGATAGGTCTTATTTAAGAAAATTCAAATAAACTTAAATAAGACGCTCCTTTATTTAACTTTTTAAGACGTAGAGTTCTGTGTGATGCAATTACCTTGTTGCAAAACAGGCACATTAATAACCATAGAGCTGTTTGGTCGGTTTCGTTCAATAGCGGTCTCATTTTATGCCCGTTGGGCAAAACGAGGACGCTGTTATTATATGCCGTGCTTTACTTTTTTTAATAATATTTGATTCAAATTTTTTTCTCTTCTAAAAGTAATTTGCTCTTCATCGCTACCTATAACTAATTTTTTTTCTGTTAATTCGATTATTTTGGATTTGTCATTTTTTACCAGTTCTTGTTTCATCGATGGAATTATATGCTCTTCCAATATCGAAAACAAGTAATTCGCAACAAAAGTTTCCTCTTTGCCATGAGCTTTTTGTGGCTCTATTTTTACGCTATTTAGATCGTAATCATAAATAAGATATGAGTTTTTTATATCATATTCTCCTGCTACGAAAATATCATACTTCAAGGAAATTTTCCCTAATGACTCATCAAACATTGAAATCGTGAGAACTCCGACATCTTCAAGCTTTCCGCTGGCTTTAAAAGTTTCCTTTGCTTCTATTGTCATAATCAAACCATCTTCCTCTTCTGTAGTTGAGTAATAGAAAGTTCCAATAATGTCTTTTTTTAATTTTTCGTCATTGTTTATACACGAAAAAGAAAAAAAACTATCAAAACTAAACTAAAAAATAAAAAAGTTTTTCTCATAATATTTAATTTAAAATATTTATATTAGTATGTTACCTTCGTATAGGGTTTATAACTCATAAATATACGCACAAATATAGTGCTTTTTACGAATTATTATTATCTTGTTAAAATATCCAGCGGACTCTTTACGCACTCTACCAGTGGCTGCCTGATATGCGAATATATCATTGTGGTTTTTATGTCTTTACTGCCTTGTAACTGTTTCATATATTTGCAAAATATCTTTAAGATATATGCTTGGGAATCTTTACTCAAAAAATCAAACAT
>JBDHYS010000134.1:0-5246 GCA_039811505.1 Paludibacteraceae bacterium
TCAAATTAACTTTTGTTCCAATTTCGTTGGCATCAATAAAACGGCTAAAATCGTTATCACCGGTTTTGTAATAATACTCATTCGCAATTAAATAGGGTTCTTTCAATATGTAAATCGACTTTGGGTGTTTAATAATATGCTGAACCAACGCTTGATTATTTTGAAAATTAAAAACGTGATTTGGTAAAATTCCAAAAAAGAAATTCCACACTACCATCGTAATGGTTAAATATTTAACAGCCAGAACATCAACCGAAAAAATAACGGGGACAAACAAAACCAAAAGAAATGGAAGCATAATCATAAATTCCGAATTTCCGTGTGAATAAAATGCAAATAAAAATTGCAATAAAAACACAATTAAGTGAGTTAATTCAAACGGAGTTTTTTTTAACAGGCTGAATATGTATGATTTAAACTGCAATGAAGTCCAAAAATAACGTACAGATTTATACATCAAATATACCAAAACAGGAATTAGCCCAAATAAAATTGGCATCAACCGAAAAACCTCAATCACAATACCGTGAACCTGAAAAAATGTTCGAAAAAAAGTAATCGGTGTTATTAAAAAATTAACCCAACCAAAGTGATAATTGGCTTCGGCAGAATAGTAATAATCTGCCAGAAATCGGAAAAGATTAGGAATTGTGAAAGCCGTTTCGTTGTAAAAAACCAGCACAAAAATATACACGAGTGGCACAAGCAAAGACAGAGTCGAAAATGTTATTAACGCTCGAATGTTTTTTGTAAGCACAAAACCCACAAACAATCCAATTCCCCAAAAAAGATGAACTTGGTGGAATAAAATGGCTGTTGAGATAAATATACCGACAAAAAACACATTGTAAATTTTCTCCGAATGGATAAATCTTAGAAAAAACAACGATGCCAAAAGGGAGAAAAAAAGTGGAATAACATACGTTTCAGCTTCCACTGCAAATCGCATAATGCCAAAACTTGCCCCTGCAAAAAATGTTAATAAAGCGGCTTTTTTATTGTCTCCACTTTGTAAAAAAATTATTCTATAAAGGATAAATAAACTTGCAACAGCAAAAATACCATTCAGAAATTGCATCATTTGCAACACATCAACTTCAAAGAAAGACGAAACAAAACGGAAAATTATAAAGTTGAAAAAATTAAAAAGTAAATGATGAGGAGCAAACAATCCATCGCCGTATTTCACATCGGCACCATATCCAATTCCGTCCAAAGACAAATTTGCACTTGGGAAAAAAAGGTAAATAGAAACGAGTGCAATTCCGATAAGAATATGATATAATCGAGAGTGAACTTTCATGCTTTGTAGTCGATTATCACAAGAAAGATTGCATAAATTGATTATTCGTTGTTTCTAAAAACGGTCTGTTTCCGATCCGGACCTACCGAAACGATGGAAATCGGTACTTTTAATTCAGCTTCCAAAAAGTTGATATATGCTTTTAATTCTTGTGGGAATTCGTTTTCACTTTGAAGATTCGTAATATCCGTTTTCCAACCTGCCATCTCAACATAAACAGGTTCTAAATTTTCCTCAATATCGTATGGAAAATCAGCAATTTCCTCCCCATTCACTTTGTAGGCAACACACGCTTTTATGGTGTCAAATTCATCAAGAACATCGGCTTTCATCATAATAAGTTGTGTAACACCATTAATCATAATGGCATATTTCAAAGCCACTATGTCAATCCAGCCACATCGGCGCGGTCTTCCGGTTACAGAACCAAACTCAAAACCGCGTGTTCTCATGATATCTCCCTCTTCGTTCATCAATTCTGTTGGAAAAGGTCCACTTCCAACTCTTGTGCAATACGCTTTGAAAATTCCAAAAACTTCACCGATGTTTTTCGGAGCTACGCCAAGTCCGGTACAAGCACCTGCACTTATCGTGTTGGAAGAAGTTACAAAAGGATATGAGCCAAAATCAACATCCAATAATGTGCCTTGTGCACCTTCTGCCAATATTTTTTTATTTTCCGATAAATTTTTATTTATAACGTATTCGCTTTCAATTAATTCAAATTTCTTCAAACATTCAATTCCTTCAAACCAACTTTTTTCAATGGTTTCTAAATCGTATTCAAAATCATAAGAATCGAGAATTTTTTTATGTTTTTCTACAAGTGCATTGTATTTCTGTCCAAAATTATGCTGAATATCGCCCACACGAAGTCCGTTTCTGCTGATTTTATCGGTGTAAGTTGGACCAATTCCTTTTCCGGTTGTTCCAATTTTATTTTTTCCTTTGGCTGTTTCAGATGCTAAATCGAGTAATGTGTGAGTTGGCAAGATTAAATGTGCTTTTTTAGATATTTTAAGTCGTTCTGTCAATGGATGACCGGCTTTTTCCAATGCCTCAATCTCATCTTTGAACAATGCCGGATTCAACACAACACCATTTCCAATGATATTTGTTTTGTCTCCTTGAAAAATACCGGAAGGTATTGAACGAAGTACATATTTTTCACCTTCAAATTCAAGTGTGTGTCCTGCATTGGGACCACCTTGAAATCGTGCAACCACATCATAGTCGAGTGTGAGCACATCAACTATTTTTCCTTTTCCTTCATCACCCCATTGAAGTCCTAATAAAACATCGACTTTTTTCATGAATAATTTAATAATTATGTTTGTTTATTTCTTTTTACTTTTTGATTTTTCGCTACATTTCTTGCACATTCCATATAAATAAAGCGAATAATATGAAACATCAAATTGTGCAAATCTTTTCCTTTGAATGTGAGTTTTTAGTTTCTTATCTGAAAATTCTTTTATCTGACCACATTTTGTGCAAACCAAATGGTTGTGAATCGCATTTCCAAATGTTTTTTCATATTGTGCAATTTGACCTCCAAACTGATGTTTTACGATTAATCTGCAACTCAACAGCAACTCAAGCGTGTTGTAAATCGTGGCTAAACTAACTCTATAATCTTCTTGCATCAGTTTATATAAAAACTCTGCATCGAAGTGGTCTTCTTGCATATAGACCCTTTCTAAGATGGCAAATCTTTCAGGCGTTTTACGAAGTTCTTTGCTTCTTAAATAGTTCGTAAAAATTTCTTTTATATTTTCTAATGAAAAATCTTCTCGCATTAAATTGAATCCGTTGTAACATTATCTAAATCTTGATTTAGCAAAAATACAGTTTTTCAATAAGAATATCACTATAAAAAATTGAAAGTTATGGAAAATGATAGTTAAAAAATCAATTTTCCCCTTTTTGTTTTTCAATAAACTAATTTTTTAGCTGCCAAAAGTGTGTTTTTTAACAACGATGCAATTGTCATCGGACCAACTCCACCCGGAACAGGCGTTATATAAGAACATTTTGGGGCAACCTCATCAAATTTCACATCGCCTTTCAGTTTAAAACCACTTTTTGTTTCGGAACTTTCTACTCGCGTTGTGCCCACATCAATCACAACGGCACCTTCACGCACCATATCGGCTGTTAAAAACTCTGGAATTCCTAATGCTGCAATGATAATATCGGCTTGCAACGTAAATTCTTTCAAATTTTTTGTTCTGCTGTGACAAACGGTAACAGTTGCATCGCCCGGCGAAGCTTTTTGCATCATTAAATTTGCAACAGGTTTTCCTACAATATTGCTCCGACCAATTACGACACAATGTTTTCCGGAAGTTGCAATTTCGTAAGGTTTCAACAATTCCATAATTCCAAAAGGCGTAGCAGAAACATAACAAGGCAAACCAATATTCATTCTGCCAACGTTTATTGGATGAAAACCATCTACATCTTTTCGATAATCAATGGATTCAATAATCTTTTGTTCTGAAATATGTTTTGGCAATGGAAGTTGAACAATAAATCCGTCAATGTCGGCATCGTTATTCAATTCTTCAATTTTTTGAATTAATTCTTCTTCCGAAACATCGGCTTCAAAAGCAATTTTAGTAGATTTAAAACCCACTTCTTTGCAAGATTTTATTTTACTTGCCACGTATGTTTCACTTCCACCATCGTGTCCAACGATAATTACTGCTAAGTGTGGCTGTTTCATTCCATCAGAAATCATCTCAGACACTTCTTTTGCAATTTCTTGTTTTATATCTTCTGCTATCTTTTTACCGTCAATTAAAATCATACTAAACCGATTGAACTATTTTTAAAAATAAAACAGCCCATTTCAAAAAAATATTTGATGGACTGTTTCTCTATTTATTATTATCTTCTTTTTTTTGTTTTTGGCAATTTTTGTTTCACAGTTGCCATTCGCATCATTTTGCCCATTTGATCAAATTGTTTTAGCAATCTGTTTACCTCTACAATGGAAGTTCCACTTCCTGCCGCCAAACGGTTTTTTCGGCTTCCATTCAAAACAGCCGGATTTTGCCTTTCATAAGGTGTCATCGATTGAATAATTGCTTCGATTCCTTTGAAAGCATCATCGTCAATATCTACATCTTTTAATGCTTTCCCAACGCCCGGCAACATCCCGACAAGGTCTTTTATGTTTCCCATTTTCTTAATTTGTTGAATTTGGGACATAAAATCGTCAAAATCAAACTGATTCTTCGCAATTTTTTTGCTTATTCTTCGTGCTTCTTCTTCATCGTATTGTTCTTGTGCTTTTTCTACCAACGATACAATATCACCCATTCCGAGTATTCTGTCTGCCATACGTTCCGGATGAAAAACGTCAAGTGCATCCATTTTTTCTCCCGTTCCGACAAATTTTATCGGTTTATCCACAACCGACCGAATGGACAAAGCAGCTCCACCTCGCGTATCGCCGTCCAATTTTGTTAAAACAACACCATCAAAATTTAATCTTTCATTAAATTCTTTTGCTGTATTTACAGCATCTTGCCCTGTCATCGAATCGACAACAAACAAAATTTCGTGGGGATTAATTGCAGATTTTATAGCAGAAATTTCGGTCATCATTTGCTCATCAATTGCAAGACGACCGGCAGTATCTACGATTACCACATCATATCCCATATTTCGTGCATGACGAATGGCTTCTTGTGCTATTTTTACAGGATTTTTGTTTTCTTCATCTGAAAAAACAGGAATATTAAGTTGTTCGCCGAGAACTTTTAACTGGTCAATAGCCGCAGGACGATACACATCACAAGCAACCAATAATGGTTTTTTTCCTCGTTTTGTTTTAATCAAATTGGCTAATTTTCCGGAAAAAGTTGTTTTTCCCGAACCTTGAAGCCCAGACATCAAAATTACGGCAGGCGAACCTTTTAATTTAATATCTGTA
>JBDHYS010000135.1:0-5237 GCA_039811505.1 Paludibacteraceae bacterium
GTGACTATCTTTCAATGTTTAATTTCACAGGATCCGATCAGGAAAAATTGTGCGGAATTTTATCCGGCGGAGAAAGAAGCAGATTACATTTGGCACTCACATTAAAATCGGAAGCAAATGTTTTATTACTCGACGAGCCGACAAACGACATTGACGTAAACACTTTGAGGGCTTTGGAAGAAGGTTTGGATGCGTTTGCGGGTTGTGCGGTTGTTATCAGTCATGACCGTTGGTTTTTAGATAGAATTTGTACTCATATCATTGCTTTTGAGGGCGATTCGCAAGTTTTTGTTTTTCAAGGAAGTTATTCCGAATACGAAGAAAACAAGAAAATGAGATTAGGTGATATTACGCCAAAACGGATTCGGTACAAAAAATTGATAGGATAATTTTTCTGAAATAAAGTAGAAAAACAAATGTTTAACATCCAATTTCCTGAATATTCAGTCAAAACAATTGCTGTAAAACTAAAACCTGCAATTGAAAAGCAACTTTTGCAGTCGAAACATCCTTGGATTTATTCAAACAGTATTGAAAAAATTGGTAAAAATGGAAATGCAGGCGACTTGGCAATTTTGTTTCATCAAAGAACAAATAAAATAGTGGGAGTTGGATTGTACGATCCAGAATCGCCAATTTGCATCAAAATGCTTCATTATCATTCGAGCTTAACGGTTGATGAAACATTTTTTCTTTCTACTTTACAAAAAGCTTTTTCAGTCAGAAAATCTTTGATAGATTCATCTAAAACCAACAGTTTCAGATTGATTTTTGGAGAAAATGATGGATTGCCCGCTTGCATAGTTGATGTTTACAACGATGTGGCTGTTCTAAAATTATATTCTGAAATTTGGTTTCCATACGTAAAAGAAATTGTTGAATCAACTATAAACACAGTTGGTTGCAAATCGGTTGTACTCCGATTGAGCAGACAAATGCAAAACTTAAAAAACAGTTTTTTTACAGATGGTCAAGTAATTTACGGCACATTGGAAAATGAAACGGTCGTTTTTCAAGAACACGGTGTTTTGTTTTCAGCAAATGTGATAAAAGGGCATAAAACCGGTTATTTTTTAGACCATCGGGAGAATAGAAGAATAGTTGGAACGCTTGCAAGCAACAAAAGTGTGTTGGATATTTTTGCTTATTCTGGAGGTTTTTCCGTTCACGTTTTGGTGGGTGGTGCAAAAGAAGTTACAAGTGTTGATGTCAGCGAACACGCTTTGGAAATGGCAAAACAAAATGCAAAATTGAACTCTTTTAGCGGAAAACACAACATTATTGTAGGTGATGCTTTTGAAATTTTGGAAAATTTGCAACTCAACAAACAGCGGTTTGATATTGTCGTTATCGATCCGCCCTCTTTTGCAAAAAGCGAAGCAGAAATCAATTTGGCAATAAAAAAATACCGTTTTTTGGCAAGAATTGGCTCGAAATTAGTTTCACCAAACGGCTATTTGATTATTGCTTCTTGTTCTTCAAGGGTTACTAAAGAGATGTTTTTCGACACAATCCAAGAAGAAATAAACAAATCTTCCGATTCTTTTGAACTCGTAAAACAAACCCAACACGATATTGATCACCCGATTACTTATAAAGAAGGAGCTTATTTAAAATGTGCTTATTATAAAAAAACGCCAATACAATAAACTTCTAAATTTTAAAAATTATTTTCACTTTTTCCATAGAAAACAACATCTTCAAAAACAATAAAAAACGTATATTTGCAATCAACACATTAAAATAGGAAATTTTTATGCGAAAATTATTAAAACTAACAAGTATGATTATGGCTTTTGGAGCTTTATTAAGTGGATGCAACGACTCACAAAAAAATGATTCCGCAATCATCGGGAAACACGATATTACGGTGGAAAATGGAAAAATGGCACCTGAAGTTTTATGGGCTTTTGGGAGAATTGGGAACGTGGAAGTTTCGCCCGACAATTCAAGAATCTTATACACAGTAAGTTATTACAGCGTTGAAGAAAATAAAGGTAATTCTGAGATTTTTGTAATGAACATTGATGGTAGCGATAAAAAACAGCTCACAAAATCATCTTTTCGTGAAAATTCTGCCAAATGGATGAACGACAGCAAAACCATTGCTTTTCTTTCCAATGAAAGCGGCACATCGCAAATTTGGCAAATGGGAATCGATGGAAAAAACAAAAAGCAACTTACCGACAGAGAAGGTGGAATCAATGATTTTAAATTTTCGCCCGATGAGAGCAAAATTCTGTTTATTGCCGATGTGAAATATGGAGAGAGAACCGTTGATTTATATCCCGATTTGACAAAATCGAGCGGAATTATTGTCAATGATTTGATGTACAAACATTGGGACGAATGGATTGAAACAATTCCACATCCAGTTATAGCAACTGTTAAAGGCGGAAAATTATCCGATGAAATTGATATTTTAGAAGGAGAACCTTTTGAAAGTCCGATGAAACCTTTTGGCGGAATCGAGCAATTGGATTGGAGCCCTGACGGAAAAATCGTAGCTTATACTTGTCGAAAACTAATAGGAAAAGAGTATGCTGTTTCGACCAATTCCGATATTTATTTTTATCATATTGAAACCAAACAAACGGAAAATAAAACAGAAGGAATGTTGGGTTACGACGTAAATCCTACTTTTTCGCCCGATGGAAAATGGTTGGCTTGGGAGTCAATGGAACGTGCAGGAAATGAATCGGACAAAAGCCGACTTTTCCTTTTGAACATCGAAACGGGAGAAAAAAACGATGTAAGTGCCGATTTTGACCAAAATTGCAACGAATTAAAATGGACAAACGACAGTAAATCAATCTATTTTGTAAGTGTTTGGCATGCTGTAACTCAAATTTACAAAGCCGATATTGAAAACAACACAATTTCAAAAATTACCGAAGGTGTGCACGATTACGAAAAAGTAATCCCGACACAAGATCAATTAATCACCGTAAAACATTCAATGAGTAAACCCAACGAAATTTACGCAGTGAACAAAGAAACAGGAGAAGCAAATGAACTTTCCTTTGAAAACAAACACATTTTAGACCAATTAACAATGGGAAAAGTGGAGGAACGTTGGGTGAAAACGACCGACAACAAAGATATGTTGGTTTGGATGATTTTTCCGCCCAATTTTGACCCTGCAAAAAAATATCCCACATTATTATATTGCCAAGGCGGACCACAATCTGCAGTAAGCCAATTTTGGTCGTATCGTTGGAATTTTCAAATTATGGCAGCCAATGATTACATTATTGTAGCACCAAACAGAAGAGGTTTGCCCGGATTTGGACAAGAATGGTTGGATCAAATCAGCGGTGATTATGGCGGACAAAATATGAAAGATTATCTTTCTGCAATAGATTATGCAACAAAAGAAGAATATGTAGATAAGGAGAAATTGGGTTGCGTGGGTGCAAGTTACGGTGGATTTTCAGTGTTTTGGTTAGCCGGACATCACGAAAAACGATTCAAAGCATTTATTGCACACGATGGAATGTTCAATCTGCCTCAACAATATTTGGAAACAGAAGAAATGTGGTTCGTAAACAACGATTTAGGTGGTGCTTATTGGGAAAAAGAAAATGCGATTGCACAACGTTCTTATGCTAATTCGCCGCATCTTTTTGTGGAAAAATGGGACACGCCAATTTTAGTCATTCACGGGGAAAAAGACTACCGCATTGTGGCTTCACAAGGAATGGCAGCTTTTAATGCAGCCGTTTTGCGTGGCGTTCCTGCCGAATTATTGATTTTTCCAGATGAAAATCATTGGGTTCTACAACCTCAAAATGGAATTTTGTGGCAACGAACATTCTTCAAATGGCTCGATAAGTGGTTGAAATAAAATCACCAAAAGACATAAACAATTAAAATCTGAAAATAATGAAATAATGTGGGTTTAGTTTTTAGAAACTTCATTCACATTATTTTTTAAAATCAATTGAAAAAACAATCTAAAACGTTAAATATATTTAAATCACAACACCTAAAGTTGCTTTTTGAATGAAAAACATATCTATATAATTAGAGAACAAATACTGTGAATGTTGAGAAAGATCTAATAGAAAGATGCATTAAAGGCGAATTAGAAGCACAAAAGGAGATTTACGACTTGTTTGCTTCGACTATGTACGCCCTTTGCATTCGATATTTACAAGAAAAAGAGACCGCAAAAGACATTTTGCAAAAAGGTTTTATCAAGCTTTTTCAAAACATTCATAAATACAATGGAAAGGGATCTTTTGAAGGTTGGACAAGAGCAATTTTCGTAAATGAATCATTAAAACATCTTTCACAAAACCAAATAGAAACCGTAGAACTTGAGCAAATAGAATATTTAACAGAAGATGTGAACGCAACCGATTTTGAAAAATTATCCAATGATGATTTGTTAAATTGCATTGCCGAATTGCCTGAAAAAAGTAGAGTGATATTTAATTTATTTGCAATCGAGGGTTTTTCTCACACTGAAATAGCCGAAAAAGTAAAAATGAATGAAAATTCTGTTAGAGCGATTTTTTCACGTGCCAGAAAACAAGTACAAGAGAATGTGTTGAAAAAATTGAAAAAATAAAATGTCTGATAAAAACATACACAACGATTCGTTAGATGAATTTAGCAAGCAACTTCAAAGCAAGCTAAAAGAACACAAAATTCCTGTTGATTCGCAGGTTTGGAGTGGGATTGAAGCACATCTGACCAATCAACCGAAACTATCGAAGAAACCACTAATTATTCCTTGGATTTGGATTAGTAGCGCCGTTGCAGCTGCAATCGCAGCGGTACTCTATTTTTCTAACCCTTCCTTAGAAAATAATTTACAAAAACAAATTTTATCAAATGAAATTGCTCAAACAAAAAGTGAAATTATCGAAAAAGAGGTGGAAAATAACACATCAAATGTAAATTACGCACTAAAAGAAACAAGTAATAAAACGGATTATCAAAAAAGAAAAGAGAAAAAAGCAGGTTCAGCGATAATCCTTTCTGAAAATACAATTGAAAACATAAAAAATAGTGCAAATAGCGAAGAGAAAGAGACAAGAATAATTGATTCAAAATCTGAAAAAGAAGGTCGAAAAGAGCAAGAAACAAAAAAAATAGAACAACTTCCTGATTTAAACGATTATCCGGAACCAATAGAAAACGAACGTATAAAAGAAAAGAAACAACCCGTTTTATTGGCTTTAGCAATGAAAGGAAACGTTTACAACACTTCTAATAGCAACAATGCA
>JBDHYS010000136.1:0-5219 GCA_039811505.1 Paludibacteraceae bacterium
TGTCAATGGATAATCTTGTGATAAAACATATCTGTTACAGTCTGAAATCATATTGAACACCTTGAACAAAGTCGGGTCTGAACTGTCTCGGTGTCCGTCACAAATATTTCTTGTTTCCCTTGCTTGATGCAATAATTTCTGTGCTTCCCAGCCAATTACTCCAATTTTATACGCTCCGTCAATTAGTTCAAAGTCTGTTATATGATTTTGAAAATCTTCGTAGGTTTCAATTTTTCTTTTAGGATTGACTTCTTTATTAAACAAGTCCAAACTTCTATGAATTATTTTTCTTCTGAGGTCGTCAATTACAGCATTCCAATATGAACCGATAGTGCTTCTCAGTCCACCTGCTGCAAGCACGGTAATAGCTTCCCTAACATATTTGTTATTAGCAAAGTCGTCCCGAACATTTGTCAATTCTTTTTGCAAATATTCAAGTTTGTCCTGCGGAATAGTTATTTCCGCTTTCGTGTCGTATTTTACTGGTTTGTCCATTTGTTACGTGTCTTTTTTAAGGTTGCCACTAACGGTTTGCAGCTTGGCGAAGTGGCGGACTTTGAAGCACTTACTTTCAATTTAGCACTAAAATTCTTTTGAAAACTGAATGTTCAATTTAGCACTGAACCCGCCATTTTGCCAAACTGCTGTTATGGGCAGGTTTTTATTGGATGTCAAATATTCGTTTAGTTTCGCTTAATAACCATTTATATCGTTCCGAAATTGTTTCGGTTGTCCAAGTCGGATAGTTGTCAATTACACTTTTTGTTATTTCAAACGAGGTTTTCCCGTCAAACCCTTTTCCATTGTTACCTTTATAAATTTCAGTTTTGTCAGCATAATTTCTGTTACTCGCCTGGATGTTTTTTGTACCTGAAAGCAAGGTTAAATTTCCTAAACTGTTTAACAAAGGTTTTGCAGTTTCTTCTGTGAAGCTGTCAGTCCAATTCAAATCTTCCCTGTTCCATTCTTTTGGCAAAATGTGTTCTGTATGCAAATCTCTTGAAATAGAAACAAAGTCTTTTTCGTCTTGCTGATAATATTCGATTGAAAGTAACAAAGGCTTGTGCCAATTTGTCCAATAAGCATTTTCGTTGTTTAGAAAGTCTAAATAATGGTCATATTTATCAAGATTTTCAGTTATTAAGTCTTTGATTTCGGCTATGTTTTCTTTGTTTTTGACTTTTTTTAATATGTTGAAAGAGGTTTGCTTTATTCTGTTGGAAGTTCCGTTTGCTATCCAACTTTGATAATAGTATTTAGTAATCAATGATTTTAGTTCTTTATAATTTGGATAATCAACTTGTTTTGCCGTAGCCAAAATTGACTTCCAATAAATGGTTTGTCGCAAATATTTCAGCATAGAAATATCTTTGTCTTTATTGGCAGAGTTGATTTCAAGAATGTTGTTTGCAAACTTTTCAATGTCAAGAATTACGGCTTGTGGATTTTTGTTTTTAAACTGTTCTTTCAATTCGTCTTGTAATGCTCTTTTAGGATTTTCATTTTTTAGATAGTAGAGATAAAGATTGAAAATCCCCTGCAAACTTTCGCCTGAAAGTTTGCAAGTATTTTCTATTCTTTTCCAAACTTCGGTAAAACTGTTTCTCTGAATTTCGTCACTAAGATTTTGTAATAAATATGCTTTAATGATGTCAGCAGGTGTCAAATCAAGCCCTCTGTCATTTAGAACCGTAAAGAGTTTTATAGCAAATCCTTCGTCAAAACATACAATGCGTATCATTGTTGTTTTATTGAAAAGATACTCAATAAAATCGCCAAAATTTTGCACAAAATCTTCGCTGGTATCATCTTGTGCTTTTAAAATCAAATCTTTGAAATAAAAGGCAGTTTGCAAAAAACGATTATCTGCTAATTCTTTTTTAGTAGAATTAAAGTTGATGCCTTTTAAAACACTTTCCTCAAACAATGCCTGATTGTTTAAATGAGTTGTTAGCTTTAACCGTTCTTTGCTTTCAACCAAATCTTTGATACTGTTTGAAATAATATTTTTCTGTGTTAAATCAAGGTTTAAATCTCGAAGTGTGCAGAATAAAATTGTCAAAGTAGTTAGTCTTTGTTGTCCGTCAACCACTTCATAATTATTCGGTTTTTTGACAACTACAACCGAACCGAGAAAATAGTTTTGATCAATGGTTTTATCGTCTGCGTTGTTTTTGTACGCTTCTAAAACATCGTACCAAAGTTGTTCAACACGTTCTTTGTCCCAAGAATAAGGACGTTGGTAAATTGGCATTTGGTAAAATGCATCAATGTCGCCAAAAATCTGTTTTATGCTTTTGTTTTCTGGCTTAAAAATTTCGTCTATGTTACTCATTTTTTTCTTATGTCAATTTTGATTTGTATGATGTCGTTCGGTAAACTTGCCCATAACGTTTTGGCGCTTGGCGCAGTGGCGGATTTCGGAGCTCAAAACTGTCAATACACCACAAAAGTTGGTGCGAGGTAGAATGTTCAATTAACCACGTTACCCGCCATTGAGCCAAACGCCTGTTAGCAGTAGGTGTTATTTCAGTCGTCTCAAACATATTGTTTCTGTTTCTCCTTTTCTTTCATCGTCATAGTCATAAAGTCCGTAAGCAATTATTCTTGTTGAATCGCTATCGTAGGAAACTCTAATAGAGTCAATTTCATTTGCCCAAAAGTCAGCATGTTTCAAATGTTTTTCAAAAATTAGATTCTTTTCAAAAATGTCAAGTCTTGGCGGACCTAAAACTCCAACAAAAGATGATTGAATTCTCAATTTGTCGTCTTCATAATAAATTTCTGTCGCAGGGTCTGTTAGTTGTCCAAAAAGCGATAGAACTATTACAACTCCTAAAAATGGAATAAAGAGTGAACCTGCTGTCAAAATCGGCAAAAAGGAAAAAATGCTAAAATACCATTTTTCAATTTTTCTTATTGATGCCTTGTCTGCCACAAAAATGAAAAATATTCCTGTCAATAGGGTGAATATGATAATTGTTCTTGTTGTCCATAACCCCCTAAGTCCTATGTCAAAGTTTGTATATGTAATGCCAACTGTTAAACATATTAAAAGTCCAATATAATGCAACAACTTGATGCTTCTTGATATTTTTGGATTCAGTCGCCAATCAATCTTCTTGTCCCAGTAGAAAAGTCCAAGTCCATAAGCGATTATAAATAATATTGTTACTAAGTATGCCATTTGTTTTCTGTCGTCATTTACACTTACTGCTAACTCTTAAATATACGCAAATATACCATACATTTTTAAACTACCAAAGGATTTTATAAAAAAAATGCTAACAAATTAAAAATAAACTTGAAATGTATAAGTGTTTTATTGCGTATTATCTGTATTTATGTAAGAATATACGTAGTATTTTGTTTGCATATATTTAGTAAAAAATATACAAAATACGCAATGGAATTTCTCCTAATTACGGTAAAATTAATGAGTTTTGCCAGAAAATTTGTGTTCCGTCTGTGATTTTTACTGTCGCTGTAACCGGCTGAATAACAAATATTTCTTCTTTTGCTTTCTTTTCTGTCGGTATTTTTTTTCTATCGGTTTGAAATCGATGGAAATATAGTAAGGTTGTACGATTAAATATGTGCTTTTGCACTTGTTTGCTTTGTTTGTTTTCTCACTTACAAAAATATCCAAAAAGGGCTGAATCCAACCAATGGAAACAGCCCTTTATTATTATTTAATCAAAAAAGTTTTATCGGACAGCAATAGATTTTAACTGTTCATTGAAATTAGAAATTCGTCATTATCTTCTGTTCGCAACATTCTTTCTTTTAAAAATTCCATTGCTTCGATGGAGTTCATATCCGATAAATGACGACGCAAAATCCACATTCTATTTAATGTGTCTTGATCCAACAATAAATCATCTCTTCGTGTGCTTGAAGCGGTAATATCAACTGCAGGGAAAATGCGTTTGTTGGAAAGTTTCCTATCCAATTGCAGTTCCATATTTCCTGTTCCTTTAAATTCTTCAAAAATTACTTCGTCCATTTTAGAGCCGGTTTCTGTTAGTGCAGTTGCAATAATAGTAAGACTTCCACCACTTTCAATGTTTCTTGCAGCTCCAAAAAAGCGCTTTGGTTTATGTAGCGCATTTGCATCCACACCACCGGATAAAACTTTTCCTGATGCCGGTGCCACCGTATTATATGCACGAGCCAAACGGGTAATGGAATCCAAAAGTATCACAACATCTTGCCCACATTCTACCATTCTTTTTGCTTTTTCGTGTACCATACTTGCCACTTTTACATGTCGTTCTGCTGGTTCGTCAAATGTGGAAGAGATAACTTCTGCTTTTACACTTCGTGCCATATCTGTAACTTCCTCTGGGCGTTCATCAATCAACAAAATTATCATATAAACTTCGGGGTGATTGGCTACAATTGCATTTGCAATATCTTTTAGCAAAACAGTTTTTCCTGTTTTGGGTTGTGCTACAATCAATCCGCGTTGTCCTTTACCAATTGGGCTAAATAAATCTACGATACGGGTCGAAATATTATCATTTTTTCTTGAACTTAATGTAAATTTCTCATCTGGAAAAAGCGGTGTTAGATGTTCAAAAGGAACTCTATCTCTCACATATTCCGGAGAACGTCCATTGATTTTAGAAACTTTGATAAGTGGAAAATATTTTTCTCCCTCTTTTGGTGGCCGAATTGCACCTGAAACGGTATCGCCTGTTTTTAATCCAAATAATTTAATTTGCGATTGTGAAACATAAATATCATCGGGAGATGCTAAATAATTATAGTCGGAAGAGCGTAGAAATCCGTAACCATCTGCTAAAATTTCGAGTGTTCCAATGCCTTCAAGCACTTCTTCAAAGTCGTACGCACGTTCTTTTTCTGTTTGTGTTCTGCTCGGATGCGTAAGTTTTAGCTTGTTTTGATGACCGTTATTATTTTGAGTTTTTGGAGATTGAGAATGTTGTTCTTCGTTTTCTTTTTCTAAAACGGTTGGATTTGTTTCAACTTTTGATTTCTCATTTATTGGTTTTGCGTCTGCCTCAACAGTTTTTGGAGAAGTTTTCTCGTTTTCTTGCTCTTTTTTTGCTTCTACTTTGGATTCAGCTTGTTTTTTCTGATTGGGAGTTGTGGGTTTTTTAGAAGGAGCCGTCTTTTTAGCCGTTGGAGCTGCTTTTTCAGGAAGATTTTCAGCATCGGTTTTTTGTTCCGCTTTTTCAATTTTTACGGTTTTT
>JBDHYS010000137.1:0-5210 GCA_039811505.1 Paludibacteraceae bacterium
AGGATTGTCAAAAGCTACACACGATGAAATTCAGGTAATCAGTTCAAGAAGATTAATTGAGCAAACAATTGATTCTTTGGGTCTTCGGATTTATTTTTTTGAGAAAAAAGGATTGAAATATATAGAAAAATTCAAAGATGAGCCGTTTAAATTAGCTGTTACACAGGAACTTCTTGATTCTATTAAATATAAAATCCAATTTACAATAAAAGAAGATGACGGCAAATATGTTGTTAATGTGTATGCAAAAAAAAGATTTAAATCCGAACATATTTTAAATAATATTCAAGAACCATTCAAAACTCCCGTAGGAACGTTTAATTTTGTTGCTACAAGTTTGCCTAAAGTGGATGGTGTGTATCGTATCAATCTTTACTCCAAAAAGCAAGTTGTAAGTACTTATGGTTCAAAATTAAAAGTAGAAACTGTAAACAAAGATTCTGAAGCAATAAAACTTTCAGTTGTGGAGTCTAATGTGAAAAAAGCAGAGGATTTTTTAAATACATTGGTTTTGTTGTATAAATTAGATGCAATTGAAGATAAAAATATAATTGTAACCAATACAGCAAATTTCATTAAAGAGCGTTTGGATATTATTACAGGGGAACTTTTTGATGTGGAAGCAGAGGTCGAAAATTATAAACGTTCAAATAGTTTGACAGACTTATCGTCAGAAGCGACACTCTATTTGGAAACTGCCAGTGAATACGATAAAAAACTGACAGGATTGGAAACACAATTAAATATGATTAATGCTGTTGAACAACACATTAACAATACAAGAAATCAAAATGCTCTTATTCCCGCAAACGTAGTTACGGAAGATGCTTCGTTGGCTCGTTCCATTCAAGAATACAATTTAGCAGTTCTTGAGAGGATGAAATTGTCTCAGACAGCCAACGAGAAAAACCCTGCTTTGGTTATGGCTGATCAGCAAATAGCAGCACTTCGCTCCAATGTGATGGCAAGTGTGAGTAGCGTGAAATCTGGGTTGATGATTGCTCGTAACGATGCTTTGAGGAGAAATGCACAATTTACTTCAAAAATAAAAGGAGTTCCAACACAAGAACGTCAATTTATTGAAATTAAAAGGCAGCAAGAGATAAAGCAAGAGTTGTATCTTTTCCTTTCCAAAAAACGCGAAGAAATTGCTATCAATCTTGCAAGTGCAGCACCTGCAGCTCGTACAATTGATAGAGCCTTTACAACATCGGAACCAGTTGCTCCTAAGAAAAATTTCATTTTATTAGCAGCATTAATGTTGGGAATTCTAATACCATTTTTGGTTATTTATTTGAAAGATTTATTAAATAACAAAATTGAAGACGCATCAGAATTTCAACAAACTATTAAAGCACCTTATTTGGGAAGTATTGGTGTAAGTAGAAGAAATAGAAGCGTTGTTGTAACAGAAGGTAACACATCGCCAGTAGTTGAAATGTTTAGAGCTTTAAGAACTAATTTAACATTTATCCTTGGATCTAACAGCAAATCTCATGTGGTGTTGGTAACGTCAAGTTATTCAGGTGAAGGAAAATCATTTATTTCTTTGAATTTAGCAATGTCTTTTGCTTTATTAAAGAAAAAAGTCCTTCTTATGGGAATGGATATTCGAAATCCGATGTTAGGTGAGTATTTGGAACTTACAGAGACAACTCACGGAATCACTTCTTATTTGGCTGATGAAAGTACAAAAATTGAGGAGTTTATTATTCCTTCTGGACATCATAAGAATTTAGATGTTATTTTAGGTGGAATTATTCCTCCAAATCCTGCGGAATTATTGGTAAGTGCAAGATTGGATGATGCAATTGCTCAATTGAAGAACAAATATGATATGATAATCATTGATACTTCTCCTGTTGGTCGTGTGGCAGATACTTATTTATTGGATCGAATATCAGATGCAACTGTTTTTGTGGTTCGTCAAAACTATACATTGCAATCGGCATCACAATTTATCAATGAAATTTATGATGAAAAGAGATTGAAAGGATTGAGCGTTGTCTTAAATGGTACTTCAGCTGTAAATTCTGGTTATGGTTATGGTTACGAGTATGAATATGCTTACAAGAAAGGTAAAATAAAATATAAAGCTCCTAAACTTAGTTTTGATGAGCGATTAAAAGATTTTTACCGTTCAATTGGTAAAAAGAAAGAACCAAAATAAATATAAAGTAATATAATATTAAAAAAGCTGTCTTGAATCTCTTCAAAGCAGCTTTTTTATTAATTTGCAAAACGAACTTTTAGTTATCATATTTGTTTATATAGTTAGATGAATATAAATAAATTAAATAGAAAATGGAAACAACAATAAGAAAAGTAGAGAGTATAATTAGCCCAAGATCACCACATTTTGTTGGAGATGGTTTTAGGGTTCATAATTTTATTCCAAGCAATCACCTACTTGATATGAAAAGAATGAATCCGTTTGTTCTTTTGGATTATAATTCTAAATTTTTCTTTGCTCCAAGTAACACGCCAAGAGGTGTTGGAGTACATCCACATAGAGGATTTGAAACGGTTACGATAGCTTACAAAGGGAGTGTTCAGCACCATGATAGCAGTGGAGGAGGTGGAATAATTTACGAAGGAGATGTGCAATGGATGACGGCTGCAAGTGGAATTTTGCACAAAGAATACCATGAAAAAGAGTGGAGTAAAAAAGGAGGAGAATTTCAAATGGTACAATTGTGGGTAAATCTTCCAGCGAAAGACAAAATGAGTACACCAAAATATCAATCTATTGAAAATAAAGATTTTAAACGAGTTGGAATTGGAAAAAATGGTGGATTTATAGAAGTAATTGCAGGTGAATTTGAAAATATAAAAGGTGCAGCTTCAACTTTCACACCTCTAAATCTGTATAATCTGAAGATGAAACAAGGTGATTCTGTCCAATTAAATTTCCCTAAAAATTATAATACAGCATTGTTATTAATAGAAGGAAATATAGAAGTAAACGGACAAGAAAAAGTACCAACAGATCATTTGGCACTGATGGCAAATGATGGTGAAAGTTTTTCAATAGTTGCTTATGAAGACACTGTAGTGCTTGTTATGAGTGGTGAACCCATTAACGAACCGATTTTTTCTCACGGTCCTTTTGTGATGAATACAAAACAAGAAATCTTACAAGCATACGATGATTTTCATAATGGTAAATTTGGTTATTTAGAAGATTAACAATAGGTTATTCATATTTGTTCCCGAAATTTTTGGAAAGTTAAAATGTTTTCAAATCTTTCGGGTGTTTTAATCCAGTTTTTTAGCATTCCGTGTAGTTCGTATTCTTTTTCAAATAATCTACGACTGACAATGTTGTTTTCAGCAATTTGAACATACAGTTGATTTAGCTTCAAATAGTCGAAAACATATTTTTCAACTATGCGAATAGTTTCTTTAGCAAATCCTTTTCCTTGAAATTCGGCAGAAACATAAAGTCCTAATGCAATGCGTTGATTGTGAAGGTCAAAATCGAATAAATCGACAGTTCCAACACTTTTATTTGAGTTTTTTTCTTGAATAATCAAACGCAGCCCCCCATCTTCGTAAATGTCGTTTTTGCTTTGTGAAATGTAGTTTTTTAATTGAAACTTTGAATAGGGCGACCTCGTATTTCCTGCAATCCAAAGAGAAGAATCATTTTCCCATTTATACAACATTTCCAAATCTTCCGGTTCTAAAGCCCGTAAAATTATATTTTCATTTTCCAAAAATTTCATATTATTTAAATGATAAATAGGGTTCTAATTTTTTCCAATCATCTGCTGTGAACTCTTCTAAATGCTTTAATTGCGAAATGTTATTGAGCCGAATTTTCTTTCTTCTGTACTCATAAATTACCACTGCACGTTGAAAAGTTTTAATGTATGGGTGTGATTTTAAGCGTTCAACACTTGCTTTGTTTACATCGATTTTTTCAATCTTAGGTGTTTCTGTTATAAAAGAAGATTTTATCTTTTCATACACCTCTTCATTGATTCCGTACACTTCTTTTAGTTGCTCAACATTGCAAAAACCGCCTAATCTATTTCTGTAATTAACAATGTTTTTTGCAATTCCTCTTCCTATTCCTTTAATCATTTGCAAATTAAGTGTGTCTGCACTATTTAAATCAAGGATAGTGTCTTTTTTTACAATGTATGTAAGTTTTGTTCGTTGCGTAGAGTCATTTTTTTGCACTGAAGTAATGTCTTCTTTTTGTTGAATTTCTTCAAGTACAATGTAAGGCTTTAATTCTTGGAATTTTTCTGCAGAAATACCGTAAACCTTTGAAAATGACTCAACTGTTTTGAAAAAACCACCTTTATTTCTGTATCTTATTATATTCTTTGCAACGTAGGGTTTTATACCTAACCTAACAAAAGTAGCCGAATCGACTTTGTTCGGGTTAAACTTAAACAGTTCGTATTTTGTCTCTTTCTTGTCAGTTTTGTAAGAATTTTGAAATGGATAGAAATTGTTTTCTTTTCCAAATTTTCGTTCTTTTTCTTTCAAACTCGATTTAAAAGCAGCAACTTCACGTAGAAAATCTGTATCAATTTTCGCTTCTTTGTTTTTAAATAATATTGGAATAATAATTGTCAGTGCAAATGCAATCACAATTAAACTTAACAAAACAAGTATTCCAATACGTTGACTTCGATTAAAATAGAAGAAGCCTTTACCCATATTTTTATTTATGAAGAAAGAAGATTCTTATTTAAAGTAAATTCTATGTTTTTTCGTATTTAATTCTTTTTCAGAATGATAGATTCTAATATGCTCTAGCAAAAACTACCCTTTGTGCAGATGGTTTTCCTGTTACCATGCAAACTCCCACTGTTTTATCTCCTTGTATCGGAATGCAACGAATGGTTGCTTTTGTTTCTTCTTTTATTTTTTCTTCAGTTGCAGAAGTTCCATCCCAATGGCAAAGTAAAAATCCACCTTTTTCTATTTCAATTTTAAATTCTTCGTATGAGTTAACTTCACGAGTCATTGAATCACGGTAATTTAGTGCTTTGTTGAAGATGTTTTGTTGGATTTCATCTAATAAATTTTTAATATACATCTCAATGTTTTCTATAGAAATAGTTTCTTTTGTCAAAGTATCTCTTCTTGCCACTTCGATGGTGCCGTTTTCTAAATCACGAGCACCCATTGCTAAACGAATAGGAACGCCCTTTAGTTCATATTCGGCAAATTTCCATCCCGGTTTTTTC
>JBDHYS010000138.1:0-5172 GCA_039811505.1 Paludibacteraceae bacterium
TTCGTGAATAATAAAGTAAAAAAAACCTTCCAAACCAAAAAAGCATCAGCATATTGAAAAAAACATGCAAAAACGCTTCGTGATAAAACATATATGTTATCGGTGTCCAAAAATGCAGAATTAACAATTGAGCATCAGAAGGAACTGAAAATAAGAAAGATATAGAAATCGCGTTAGAGCCAAGTAATTTCAGGAAAATAGAAAGTAAACCGATGACGATGAATAAAGCGACATTCACAAAAATCAATCGAGTAGTAACATCTCCGTTTTTAAAAATAGATTTTATGTTTGTGAAAATATTATTCATTTTAAAATTTGATTAATTAAAATTTGCTGATTAAAAAATTAAAAAAAACTATCGCCTTGTATAAAGTACACCTTTTCTCTTCCAATATAAAATCAAAATCACACCAAACAACATTCCTCCAATATGGGCAAAATGTGCAATATTATCGCCGGAGAAATTGGAAACACCTAAAAACAGTTCTACAACTGCATATCCAGCCACAAACCAACGAGCTTTTATTGGAACGGGAATAAACATCAAATACAAACGTTGCTCAGGAAAAAGCCATCCAAAAGCGAGCAAAAGACCAAAAACCGATCCTGAAGCTCCAACTGTAATCAAAGAGTTTTGCAATTCTGTTTTCATCGCAAGAATATCTACCGAATGAAGAGCCGAAATATTTCCACCATACACAAATATTTTCGACATCTCATTTGCATAGGGCAACAGCGCATCAGACGAACCAAGTGCAATCGCATTATCCATTGCAGCAAACAATCCTCCTAAATCGGAATACCACGCCAATTGTTGCACCAAGCCAGCACCAATTCCGGTTAATAAATAATAGAATAAAAACTTTTTCCCTCCCCAGATATTTTCCAAAATTGGTCCAAACATAAACAATGCAAACATATTAAAAAAGATATGAGCAAAGTTTGGAAAAGGAGCATGAAGAAACATATACGTTATTAACTGTATCAAATTGAATTTTGACGAAGCAAAATAGTGCATTCCAAGCAAATCTTCAACTTGCAATTTTATGCCCCACCGAAGCAAAACAGTTGGCAACATCCATGCAGCAAAAAACATCACTACATTTATCATCAAAAGATTTTTTACTATGGGAGGTAAAGATCTGTGCATACTTTATTATTTAAAATTTAAGTTACAAAAGTAATAAAAAAAAACTATTTCGTCCGTTAAGAGTATCTGTTTTGATTCTTATTGAATGGATTATTTAACAGAAAAAATCCCAAACTCATAACGAGATGGGATTTTTATTTCTATCAAATTTGTGAGCCGATTATTACAATTGTGGTCCGGAAGGAATCAATGCGATTGCATCATCATTATCACAATATTGTTCAAAATTTTTGATGTATTTTGCTGCAAGCGATTTCGCTTTCGTTTCCCATTCAGCAGCATCAGCATACGTATCGCGTGGATCAAGAATATCGCTATCCACATTATTTAATGCAGTTGGAGCTACTAAATTCAAAATAGGAATTTGTTTCGTTGGAGCAGTTTCAATTGAACCATCAATGATAGCATCAATAATAGCACGCGTATTTTTCAAAGAAATACGTTTTCCTGTTCCATTCCAGCCCGTATTTACCAAATATACTTTTGCATTGTGTTCTTGAGCTTTTCCAATCAACGTTTTTGCATACATAGTAGGGTGCAATGTCAAGAAAGCTTCACCAAATGCAGGAGAGAATGATGGAACTGGCTCAGTGATACCACGTTCTGTTCCAGCCAATTTGGAAGTAAACCCGGAAAGAAAGTGATATTGTGCAGATTTATCATCTAAAATAGATACCGGAGGCAAGACACCAAAAGCATCAGCCGACAAATAAATAATTTTTTTAGCATGTCCGGCACGTGATGGAGAAACAATTTTATTGATGTGATAAATTGGATACGAAACCCGCGTATTTTCAGTTTTTGAAGCTGCTGCTGTGTAATCTGGTGTTCCGTCTTCCAATACGGTTACGTTCTCAAGCAACGCATCACGACGAATAGCTCTCCAAATATCAGGTTCTTTATCTTTTTCCAAATCGATAACTTTTGCATAACAACCACCTTCGTAGTTAAATACGCCGTGATCATCCCAACCGTGCTCGTCATCACCAATCAAATAACGTTTTGGATCGGCAGACAAAGTAGTTTTTCCCGTTCCTGACAAACCAAAGAAAACAGCTACATCACCTTCTGCACCTACGTTAGCCGAGCAGTGCATCGAAGCGATACCACGCAATGGCAAATAGTAGTTCATCAAAGCAAAAATACCTTTTTTCATTTCGCCACCATACCAAGTTCCACCGATAACTTGCATTTTGCGAGTCAAATCAAACAAAGTAAATACTTCCGAGTTCAAACCTTGTTCTTTCCAATTTGGATTAACCGCTTTAGAGCCATTCAAGCACACAAAATCGGGTTCGCCATAATTAGCCAATTCATAATGAGAAGGGCGGATAAACATATTGGTTACAAAGTGAGCTTGCCACGCCACTTCCATCACAAAACGTACTTTCATACGTGTATCTTCATTTGTTCCACAAAAAGTATCTACAACAAAAATCTTTTTAGCGGTAGAAAGTTGTGCAGTTACAAGATTTTTACAATGATCAAATACTTCGGGAGTTGTTGGTTTATTGATATTTCCATCCCACCACATTGTATCTTTTGTTGTATCGTCTAAAACAATAAATTTATCCTTTGGAGAACGACCCGTAAATTTACCTGTATCAACTGACACAGCACCTGTTGTTGTTAAAGTACCTTTTTCAAAACCCTCATTGGAAGGATCCATTTCTGCTTGAAATAACTCTTCGTAAGTTGGATTGTGCACGATTTCAAAATCACCTACAATACCATACTTCGTTAAATCTGATTTTACCATTTTAAAATTTGATTTGATTTATATTTAAATTACCTATCTTCTTTTTTTCAGGGCACAAAATTACTACTTTTTTTTTGTTACATAAAATAATTAAAGAAATATTTCTTTAATTATTTTACTTTTTAAACTCTTAACACTTTATGAGTAAAAGAAAAACAACAATCAACGCTAAAAAGTTTTACAAAAAAAGTTATTAACATAAAATTTCCTTTAAGATAATTATTTTATAATCAATGAAATAAAACAATAAATTCTCAAAAGAACTTCCTATAATTAAAATCAAAAAACTACATTTTAACATTTGGCACACTAATTGAATTATATTTGTTACTCATGAGAAGTATAAATAAAACGATTTTCAACTCATTAAAAATTACAGCTATGAAAACTAAAATTACCAATGTACTGACATTCATAGTTACTACATTACTACTATCATCTTGCAGCACGTATGCTCGCAGCTATGGTTATGACAATTATGACTACAATAGTTCAAGACAATATTCGACACGAAATGTAACCGTAGAGGCAAGCAATGCCGACATCAGTTACAATTTAGATTTGCGTGCCGTTGCCAATGTTTTTGCAGAATCACGAAATTTAGAAGAATTTGAATACAAAATAAATGATTACAACAGCGGAATCAATAATTTAGACTTAAATCGCGATGGTCAAGTTGATTATCTTCGCGTGATTGAGAGTAAAAAAGGAAACACACATTTAGTTGTACTTCAAGCTGTAGTAGGATATGATGTGTATCAAGATGTGGCTTCAATCGTAGTAGAAAAAAGAGGCGTAAGGAATCATTATGTTCAAGTAATCGGCGATCCATATATTTATGGACCATATTACATCATTGAACCAGTGTTTATTTACACTCCATCAATTTACTCGTTTTTCTGGGGAAATTATTATCACAGATGGCATTCGCCATATTATTGGGGATATTATCCTTCATATTGGAAATATTGGAATCCAAGACCCGTAAATGTATATGTGAACAACATCAATGTTTATGTGGATAATAGTAGAACTGTTTACAACTACTCCAATACGATTAGAAGTAATAATTATAATGAAATGCATAGAGGTTTAAGTAGAAGCGATTATCAACGTGCTAATCCGGATCGTTCTTTCAGCACGAGAAATGCGAATAATAATGTGAACAACAGAAGAGATTTAAGCAATTCATTTGAGCAAAACAATCGGACTGGTTCTTCTGATAGAAACACCACAACTCGTTCTGCCAAAACAGAAACCAACAGAAGAAATGATGGTTCTGTAAGAGGCACAAATAATGGAAATTCAAGAACTACAGACGGAGGAACAGTTGATAGAAACTCAAGAACTACAGATGGAAGAGCAGTTGAGAATAGAAATACGCAAACTTCAACCGGAACGAGAAATACAGGAACCGTTAGAAGTAGCGATGAGTGGAACAGCACTCGTGGAACTTCAACTACTCCAACTCAAACACGCAATCAAGGAACCAATAGAGATGCAAATCCTGCTGTTCGTTCCGGATCAGAAGTAAACACAAGAACTTCTACAACACCTGCTACTTCAACTAATAGAGTTGAAACGACAACAAGGAGCACAAATCCGGCTGTTGGAACAAGCAATAATAATACAAGAAGTACATCAACTCCTGCTGTGTCAAATAATCGTTCAAGCAGCACATCAAATTCAACAAGAAGTGCAACTACAAATGTTTCAACGCCTACAAGAAGTTCAAGTACAAGTGTTTCTACACCAACAAGAAGTTCTTCGTCAGGCAGTAGCTCAACAAGAAGCTCATCTTCAGGCTCATCAAGAAGGTAAGTAGAATAATTTACAGTGCAATGTAGCAATCAAACTATCTTTCTTTGTTTTTTATTTAGATTGCCCATTTCGTTTCATTGAACACCAAATAATTCAATACGATGGGCAATCTGTTTTTGTTGATTACTAAAAAAAGTAACAATCCAAACATTATTTGCGGTCTTACTTTCTTCTTCTTTCTCTTTTATTTGAAGTGTCGAACGATTGTTTCCTGCCTTTCTCTTTTTGCAGGCTATTCCTTTTGGTCGGGTTTTGATTTTTTGTTTTATTGGTACTTTTAGTGTGCTCTGAATTGGCTCTGGAATCACTTTTATTTTTTGAGGAAGCGTCTGTTTTAGATTTTGAAGCAATTTTGGGTTTTTGTTTCTTTTTTTCATCGTTTTCCGCATCTTGCAATAAATCAAAAAGGTAATTAAGTTCGCTGATTGTCAAATCACGAAAA
>JBDHYS010000139.1:0-5143 GCA_039811505.1 Paludibacteraceae bacterium
AATTAAGCCGAATTTTCTGCCAGGTGGAAAATTTGAGAAATTACATTCCACGTTTGATGCTTTTGAAACATTTCTTTTTGTTCCTAATACAACATCAACGAAAGGAACTCACATTCACGATGCTGTAGATAGTAAACGTACGATGGTAATTGTTGTTGTCGCATTGATTCCGGCTCTTCTTTTCGGAATGTTCAATGTCGGATATCAACATTTTAATGCAATTGGATTGCCAGAAATTGATTTTTTATCCAAATTTTGGTACGGATTTTTAGCCGTTCTCCCGATTGTGATTGTTTCTTACGGTGTCGGTTTGGGAATTGAATTTATTGCAGCACAAATTAAAAAGGAAGAAGTTCAAGAAGGGTTTTTGGTGAGCGGAATGCTTATTCCTTTGATTGTTCCTGTGGATACACCTCTTTGGATGATTGCCGTTGCTACTGCATTTTCTGTAATTTTTGCAAAAGAGGTTTTTGGCGGCACGGGAATGAATATTTTCAATGTAGCATTGGTAACGCGTGCATTTTTGTTTTTCTCCTATCCTCAGTCTATGTCAGGCGATCAAGTTTGGATAAGAACAAAATCAATTTTTGGATTTGGAAATGGAAATGTTTTGGATGGTTTTTCGGGAGCAACTCCATTGGGTCAAATTGCAACTGCCGAAGGGACAAATACTACAATCGTGGATATGTTTCAACAGCCGTTCTCGTTTATGGATACAATTATCGGCTTGATGCCGGGCTCAATTGGTGAAACTTCAATTATTGCCATTGGAATTGGTGCGTTGCTTTTGTTGGTTACGCGTGTGGCAAGTTGGAAAGTGATGCTTTCTGTTTTTGCAGGTGGTGCGTTGATGGGATTTATATTCAATAGCATTGGACCCGATACTGCTGCGGCACAATTACCTTGGTTTTATCATCTCACATTAGGAGGTTTTGCATTTGGAGCTGTGTTTATGGCAACAGATCCGGTTACGGCATCGCGTACAGAAACAGGAAAATGGATTTATGGATTTTTAATTGGTTCTTTAGCAATTATTATTCGGGTGTTGAATCCGGGTTACGCAGAAGGAATGATGCTTGCTATTTTACTGATGAATATTTTTGCTCCGTTAATTGATTTTTATGTGGTAGAAAGTAATATCAAAAGACGTATAAAACGAGTTGCTAACAAGTAAAATTTTGAGAGAGAAATGAATACAAATAAAAATAGTTATACCATTATTTATGCTACTATTATGGTTGCGGTGGTTGCACTGCTATTGGCAATCGTATCGGGAGCATTGAAAGGGAAACAGACAGAAAACGTTGAATTGGATAAGAAAAAGCAAATTTTAAGTTCACTCAACTTAAATACAAAAGAAAATGCAGATAATTTATTCAATCAATATGTGAAAAAAGGAATTATTGTCAATGCAAACGGTGATGTTGTTTCAGAAGATATGGACAAAGCATTCCATATTGATATTGCTAAAATGTACAGTTTGCCAGTGGAAAAACGTGAACTCCCAATTTACGTGGCAGAAGTGGATGGTCAGACAAAATACATTTTATCAACGCGTGGAGCAGGACTTTGGGGTCCAATATGGGGATATATTGCACTAAATGAGGATAAAAATACGGTTTTTGGAACTTATTTTTCCCATGCTGGCGAAACACCTGGCTTGGGAGCTGAAATTGCTCACGAAGAATTTCAACACCGTTTTATAAACAAGAAAATTAAAAACGAAAATAACGAATTTGTCTCTATTGCAGTGGTTAAAGCGGGTCAAAAAGATACACATCGAGATTATGTAGATGGAATTTCCGGTGGTACAATTACAAGTAAAGGATTGGAATCAATGTTACTAAACGGAATAGGACAATACAAATTATTTTTAAATCAACAGAATATAGGAGGTAAAGAATAATGGCACAATTGTTATCAGCAAAAACACGAGAGATTCTTGTCGGTCCTTTTGGAAAAAACAATCCGATCACTGTTCAAGTTTTAGGTATTTGTTCTGCTTTGGCAGTTACAGCAAAATTAGAACCTGCATTGGTTATGGGTATTTCGGTTACAATAATCATAGCGATGTCCAATTTTATTATCTCATTACTTCGCAGTACCATTCCAAATCGGATTCGTATTATCGTTCAATTGGTGGTTATTGCAGCGTTAGTAACTGCGATGAGTGAGTTTTTGAAAGCTTTTGCTTACGATGTAAGTGTTCAGCTTTCGGTTTATGTTGGTTTGATAATAACCAATTGTATTTTGATGGGGCGTTTAGAAGCGTTTGCGATGAGCAACAAACCTTGGGAATCTTTTGTAGATGGAATTGGAAATGGTCTTGGTTACGCTTGGATTCTTGTAGCAGTTGGTTTCGTGAGAGAAATACTTGGTTCTGGTTCGATACTCGGATTTCAAATTATCCCTCAATCGTTCTACAACATTGGTTATGTTAATAATGGATTGATGGTGATGCCGCCAATGGCTCTTATTATTGTTGCTGTGATTATTTGGATTCAGCGTTCACGCGATAGAAATTTACAAGAATAATTTCAGAATGTTTTTTAAATTAGAAAAAATTTAAGTTGCAAAATATACATTTTTTATGGAAAATATAATAACCATATTTGTAAAGTCAATTTTTGTTGACAACATGATTTTTGCCTATTTCTTAGGAATGTGTTCTTATTTGGCAGTTTCTAAGAATGTGAAAACTTCGATGGGTTTAGGAGTTGCAGTTGTTTTTGTGTTGGTAGTTACGTTGCCTGTCAATTATTTATTGGAAAATTATGTGCTAAAAGAAGGTGCTTTAGCTTGGCTTAGTCAGGATTTATCAACTTTGGATTTAAGTTATTTGTCATTTATCCTTTTCATTGCCGTAATTGCTGCTATAACTCAATTAGTAGAAATGGTAATCGAAAGATTTAGTCCGGCTCTTTATAATTCTCTTGGAATTTTCTTACCCCTTATTGCGGTTAATTGTGCCATTATGGGAGGTTCATTGTTTATGCAACAAAGAGCATTTGTAAACATCGGCGAAGCTACTTCTTATGCATTAGGTTCAGGAGTAGGGTGGCTTTTGGCTATTATCGGACTTGCAGCAATACGTGAAAAAATGGAATATTCTAACGTTCCAAAACCATTGAGAGGCTTGGGAATTGCTTTCATCATCGTAGGATTGATGGGTATTGCATTTTTAGCATTTTCCGGATTGAAAATTTAATAATTATAATCAACGAATTAAATAAAAATATAATCTACTAATTAAAGATGATTTTAGCTGTTAGTACAATAAATGTCGTTTCAAGTTTATTGGTTTTTTTAATTGTAATTCTTCTTTTAGTTGTAATTCTTATTATTGCCAAAAACTATCTTATCCAATCGGGTGAAGTAAAAATAACAATCAATAAAGATAAAGTTATCACTACCGAAGCGGGTGGAACTTTGCTCAACACATTGGCAGTAAACAATATATTTCTCCCCTCTGCTTGTGGTGGAGGTGCAACTTGTGCGGAATGTCGTTGTCAAGTACGTGAAGGTGGTGGTGAAATTCTTCCAACAGAATCTGTCCATTTTTCACGTAAAGAAATTCAAAATGATTGGCGTTTGGGATGTCAAGTGAAAGTAAAAGGAGATATTTCCATTGATATTGATCCTACAATTTTAGACATTAAAAAATGGGAATGCGAAGTGGTGTCAAATCACAATGTGGCAACGTTTATCAAAGAATTTGTAGTGAAACTTCCCGAAGGAGAAAATCTAAATTTCGTATCGGGTAGTTATATTCAAATTGATATTCCGAAATACCACCTTAAATACAGTGAGTTTGATGTAGAAGAGCGATTTAAAGCCGAATGGGACAAGTTCAAATTGTGGGATTTGACCGCATCAAATGAAGATGAAACAATGCGTGCATATTCTATGGCAAATCATCCTGCCGAAGGAAACATAGTGATGCTGAACGTGCGTATTGCAACACCGCCTTGGGATAGAAATGCAAACGATTGGGCAAAAGTTCCTGCCGGAATTGCATCCTCTTATATTTTTAATTTGAAACCGGGCGATAAAGTAATGATTTCGGGCCCATTTGGAGAATTTCATCCTGTTTTAGACACTAAAAATGAGATGATTTATATCGGTGGTGGAGCAGGAATGGCACCTCTTCGTTCGCACTTGCTGCACCTATTGGAAACATTGAAAATTCGCGACCGAAAAATCAAGTATTTTTACGGTGCAAGAGCCTTGAATGAGGTGTTTTATATGGATGAATTTTTGGCTTTGGAAAAAGAATTTCCAAATTTCTCATTCAATTTGGCATTAGACAGACCCGATCCGGAAGCTGACAAAGCCGGTGTGAGATATACGGCTGGTTTTGTTCATCAAGTTTTACACGACACCTATCTACAATCGCATGATGCACCGGAAGATATTGAATATTATATGTGTGGACCCGGTCCGATGGCAAAAGCAGTAGAAGGAATGTTGTGGGATTTGGGCGTTCCAAAAGAAAATCTCCGTTTTGATGATTTTGGATAGACAAAATTATTAGAGAAAATATAAAATTTATCGTTCTGAACAGGAAGTGAAATTCTTAATTCAGAACGATATTTTTTTAATCTATAACTTCTGCAAAATAGGCAATATTCTCATCTACATAAGTGGCAATTAGGTGTGTCGTTTCTTCTTCTATTTCAAAAAACATCTCCTCCAACTCATCAAATTGTTCAAAATCGACATACATTTCGGTAAACTCTTCATCGGTTGTTTCACGTTCTAATTCTTCGCGATTAAAATCGTAAATCTCTTTTGCTTTGTAGATGATTTTTGCTACTTCTGATGCACCAAAAATTTTAAATGCCTTTGCAGTAGGATTGTCAAAAATATAACCGCCGTAACCGTTTTGAATTAACTGCACAAATCCACCTTGATTTACCTCCTCACGAAAGTAATGATAAGCCAACAAAGCGTGTTGATTACCGTTTAACAAATTCATGTTCTGAGCAGTTAATTTACCTCCTAATGCAACTAAATAACCATCAATAAAAAGTTGAAGAAATTCATCTATTCCTTTTTTTGCTGCATCGGCTAATCTTTCGTTTTGTATCTGTATCATCTTTTGTTTTCGTAATAAGTATTGCTATGTGAAAAAGTAGTTCAA
>JBDHYS010000140.1:0-5132 GCA_039811505.1 Paludibacteraceae bacterium
TAAAGACGGGAATTTGCGAGGTTACAGTCGTTTGGTAAATGGTGTAGAATCCGAACAATGGTATAAAAATCTCGCTACCAATGAGTTTGAGTTAGTTAAACAAATGAAATGGTACGATTCGTTCGGTATTTCGGGTTTCAATTATGCCGGAAAAAATCCAGATGAGGCGTATGTCGTTACCAATCTCGATTCGGACAAAGCACGCATTGTGTTGTATGACTTTAAGAAAAATGAGATTGTAAAAGAAGTTTTTTCGAATCCTGATTTTGATGCAACAAGTATGAGTCGCAGCCGCAAACGAAATTATGAAATAGACTATTTTGCTTATGAGGGCGAAAAATACATTATTCAACCTGTGAGCAAATTTTATAAGAAATTTACCAAACAAATGGAAAAAGCATTTCCGAATAAAGAATGCCATATTGTAGGTTCAGATGACGATGAAAATACATTCCTTTTGATGGTTCAAAGCGATAAACTCTACGGAACTTATTATCAATATGATAATAAAACCAAAAAATTCTCGCTCCTTTATGATTTGATGCCGCAACTCAAAGAGGAAGATATGGCTGAAATGCGTCCGATTAAATTCACGAGCCGCGATGGATTGACCATTCACGGTTATGTGACGCTACCAAAAGAAGCTTTGAACGGGGAAAAAGTGCCGTTGGTAGTGAATCCGCACGGCGGTCCGCAAGGAGTTCGTGATTCTTGGGGATTTAATCCCGAAACGCAACTTTTTGCAAGCAGAGGTTACGCAACTTTACAAGTTAATTTTAGAATTTCAGGCGGTTACGGAAAAGAATTTTTGAAAGCAGGATTTAAGCAAGTTGGTCGTGCTTGTATGGACGATGTGGAAGACGGAATCCATTATTTGATTTCGCAAGGAATGATTGACAAAGACAAAATTGCCATTTATGGAGGTTCGCACGGTGGTTATGCAACGTTGATGGGATTAGTGAAAACGCCTGATTTGTATGCTTGTGGAGTCGATTATGTCGGTGTTTCTAATATTTTTACCTTTATGAAATCCATTCCCGAATATTGGAAGCCATATTTGGTTATGTTGAAAGAAATTTGGTACGATACAGATTTGGAAGAAGAAGCTGCCATTGCAAGGGAAGTTTCACCTGCGTTTCAAATTGACAAAATCAAATCGCCGCTTTTTGTGGTACAAGGTGCAAATGACCCACGTGTAAACATCAACGAAAGCGATCAAATTGTGGAAAAACTACGTGCTAAAGGCGTTAATGTGCCGTATATGGTAAAATACAACGAAGGTCACGGTTTTGCTCATGAAGAAAACAGCATCGAATTTTACAAAGCGATGATGGGGTTTTTATCGGGATATTTGAAATAAAATATCCAATTAGATAGTTGTAAAAAAATAATTATAAAAAAATTACTATGAAACAGTTTTTTAAATACACTTTGGCAACAATAGTTGGAATTATTATTGCATCTCTTTTGATGTTTTTTATTTTTATGGGTGTAGTAGGAGCAATTGCCTCATCATCAGAGAAAAGTGTGAAAATAAAACCCAATTCTGTTTATGAGTTGGAATTAAAAGGAGAGTTGGTTGAGCGTTCAAAAGACGATCCGTTTTCATCTTTATTGGGAGATGTGTACGGTTTTTCAGCTACAAAAACAATCGGCTTGGACGATATGTTGTCCAATATTCAGAAAGCAAAATCAGATCCAAATATTGAAGGAATTTATCTTAAAAATGGAACTTTAACCGGTGGTTATGCTTCTTTTAAAGAGGTGCGTGATGCTTTGTTGGATTTCAAATCTTCAGGAAAATTTATTGTTGCTTACGCCGATACTTATACTCAAAAATGTTATTATTTAAGCTCTGTTGCCGATAAAATGTTTGTCAACCCGCAAGGAATGATTGAATTCCAGGGAATTGCAGCCACAACAATGTTTTTCAAAAATACATTTGAAAAATTGGGAATTGATATGCAGGTTGTGAAAGTTGGAACATATAAATCGGCAGTTGAACCGTACATACAAACTAAAATGTCAGATGCCAATAGAGAGCAAATGAACGTGTTTACGCAATCTATTTGGAAAAATACATTGAATGAAATCAGTGCTTCACGTGGCGTTTCAGTTGATTCTCTCAATGGTTATGCAGATGAGATGATGACTTTTCAGGCAACTGAAAAATATTTGACGTACAATATGGTCGATTCTTTGACGTATGAAAGTGGAATGGAAGAGGTGATAAAAAAACTATTGTCGAAAAATGACGAAAAAGTACGATTTGTTTCACATTCTCAAATGAACAATGCCATTTCTTCTGAAAAAACACATAAAAATAAGATTGCCATTATTTATGGCGTGGGCGGAATTGATATGTCAGAAAGTGACGGAATTGTTTCTTCTACGTTGGTAAAAGAGATAAACAAGGTGAAAGAAGATAAAATGGTAAAAGCAGTTGTATTTCGTGTTAATTCGGGCGGTGGAAGTGCTTACGGTTCAGAGCAAATTTGGAATGCAATCGGTGAATTGAAAAAAGAAAAACCTGTTGTGGTTTCAATGGGCGATTATGCAGCTTCCGGCGGTTATTATATTTCTTGCATTGCCGATTCTATTTTGGCACAGCCCAATACTTTGACTGGTTCGATTGGGATTTTTGGAACCATACCAAATGTGGCGGGTCTGAATGCAAAAATTGGTTTGACGTATGACGGAGTCAAAACAAACAAATTGAGCGATGCGATAACGATTAACAGAGCATTTTCACCCGAAGAAAGAAATTTGATGCAAGGATATGTGGATAGAGGATACGAGCTTTTTGTGAAGCGCTGTGCTGACGGAAGAAACAAAAGTACAGACGATATAAAAGCGATTGCCGAAGGGCGTGTTTGGACAGGAGAAGATGCACTGAAACTTGGTTTGGTTGATAAATTGGGTGGAATCAATGATGCAGTAAAAGTCGTAGCTCAATTGGCAGATTTACAGGATTATTCCATTAAAACATTTCCTCAAAAAGAATCATTTTTCTCATCTTTGATGAAAGATTTTGAAACATCAATCGTAACAAAGATTTTGAAATCGAAAATAGGTGCTGAAACTTATCAAATTTTCGAACATATCGATAATTTGCATCATTTTAATGGTGTTCATGCTTTGATGCCCTATTTAATTACGCTGAATTAAAATAATAAAGAACGAAAATATTTATCATAATCAAGGTGGAACGAAAAAATCTTTCCACTTTGATTGTTTCTGAAAATAAAAATTGAAGATGAAACTTTACGATGTTTTTTTGAAGTATCCAACCATTTGTACAGACAGTAGAAATACGATTCCTAATTCAATCTTTTTCGCATTGCAAGGCGATAATTTTAATGCGAATGCTTACGCTCTTTCTGCACTTGAAAAAGGATGCCGATTTGCTGTAATTGATGATAAAAAATATGCCATTGACGAGCGGTTTATTGTGGTTGAAAATGTGTTGGATTCTTTGCAAACATTAGCTACTTTTCATCGAAAACAATTGGGATTAACAGTTATTGGAATAACAGGTACAAACGGAAAAACAACAACCAAAGAGTTGATATCATCGGTTCTGAAGGAAAAATATACCATTCATTTCACACAAGGAAATCTGAACAATCATATTGGTGTTCCATTGACATTGCTTCAACTGAAAAAAGAACACGAAATTGCTGTTGTGGAAATGGGAGCAAATCATATTGGTGAAATTGAAACTTTATCTCGCATTGCTCAACCCGATTTTGGAATAATAACAAATGTGGGAAAAGCACATCTCGAAGGATTTGGTTCGTTGGAAGGAGTGATGAAAGCAAAAGGCGAATTGTATCAATATTTAGAAAAAACCGAAGGAAAAATATTTGTGAACAGCGGGAATGAAAACCTTTTAAACATGCTTCAAAAAGCCAAAATCACCCAAAAAGAACAAATTGTTTCGTATCAAATCAATCACAATCTTGAAAATAACATTGTTGTAGGTACTATTTCTTCTAACACACCATTTATCGCAGTAGAATGTGAAAATCTGAGCGGAAAATTTCTTGTTAATACTCAATTAATTGGAGATTATAATTGTGAAAATATTCTTGCGGCAGTTGCTAGCAGAGCGTATTTCGACCTTTCAAACAAACAAATAAAAGCAAGTTTGGAACAATATAAACCGCAAAATAACCGTTCACAATTTGTCAAAACAGATAGAAATCGGCTGATAATTGATGCATACAACGCCAATCCAACAAGTATGAAAGCAGCAATTGAAAATTTTTCAACTGTTCCTGCTGAAAACAAACTATTTGTGATTGGCGATATGTTGGAATTGGGTGATGATGCTACATTGGAACATCAAAATATTATAGAATTATTATTAAAAAAAGGTATAAAAAATGGATTTTTGGTTGGAAAGCAATTTAAATTAACAACGCATCACACTTTTCAAACCTTTGAAACCATCGAAGAATTAGAACGTTATATTGAAAATCGACCAATAGAAAATCAATTTATATTAATTAAAGGTTCGAGAGGGATTCAGTTGGAAAAAATTGTACCTTTGCTTTAAATTTAAAAATATACATAAACGAAATATAATTTTTCATGGACAGAAAGAAATTAACCATTTTAATTGTTGTGTTGAGTGCTGTTGTGATTGGACTTATTACAGCTTTGGTTTTCAGTTTGTTAAAATCATCCGAAAAAAGCGATCAAATAGCAGAAACAGAGCTTTATATGGAAGATGAAAAACAACAAATGGTTACAGAAATTGATCAAATCGCAGGGGAAATGGATGGTTACACATTGTATATTCACAACGATTCGCTGCTGCGAGAATTTGATATGCAAAAAGATAAAATCAAGAATTTGCAAGAAGAATTGAGAAATACAAAAGCCACCAACGCCAAACGTATTTCTGAATTAAAAAATGAAATTGCTACTTTGCGAAAAATTTTAGCCCATTATGTGCAACAAATCGATTCGCTAAATTCTCTTAATAAACGACTTACAACAGAAAACATAGAAGTAAAACAGCAAATTGCATCTGTTTCAGCCACAGCACAACAATTGGCAATCGAGAAAGAATCGCTAAATGAAGTTGTAAATCGTGCTGCAGTTTTAGAAGCTTACAATATCAC
>JBDHYS010000141.1:0-5123 GCA_039811505.1 Paludibacteraceae bacterium
GTATCCAATAATTGCGATTGTTTCGTCTTTTAAAACTTCTAATGCTTTGTTTAGTGGAAATTCTTCGGGGGTTACTACATTTTCTTCAACTCCGCCAAAATTCATTTTTGCCATATTTGTTCTTGCTATTGTTTTTGTTCATCTTCATTAAATCAAAAAAGAATAAAAAAGATGATAGTTAATATTTGTATGTAATTAATTTCTATTTTTTAATAAAAGTCTTCCTTTGCAAGCTGTTAAATTGTTTGCTCTGATATCGAAACGGAATTCATCTTGATTTAGTTCAATTTTTACAACGGAAATTTCACTACCAAAAAGAATTTCACTTATAAAATTGATATCCAAGCGTTGAACTTTTTTCTCTTTTAATTCTTGCAATGTAAACGTATCCAACATCCAGCGAATATAATTTCGTGTATTCACATGTTGATTGATGTCGATATCACTGTATTTTATCTTAAAAGAATCAACTTCTATTCCTTCAATGTTGTCTAATTTCATCGGCTTTTCAACTATGGTGCTTTCAGGCAAGATAAATTGATGAATAGCTCCAAGTTGTTGTAATTCCATTGGTCTTCTTGTTTTTTTATTTATCATCATCCATACGGAAATCGCTTCTGCCAACACTTCGTTCTCTTCATTCACAATTCTGAAATTTCTGATTGTGTTGAATGTGTGAATCTCTTCTACCCACGTTTCAATCGTTATTTTTTCATTTTCTTTGGGAAATTGTGTTATTTCGATTGCAAATCGTGAAATTACCCAAGTTGCACCAAGTTTTCTCAAATCGTTAATGCCAAAACCATTTTCATCGGCATTTTTTCCTGATGCAGTAAGAATTAAATCTATTAAAGACGATAAGAAAATATCTGACTTGAAATCAACAAATTGAGGTGGAATAATATAAGAAGTTTTTGCTTTTATCATATTCCTTTTTCGATTCGTTGTTTTTCTCGTTTTTCCAACATATCTGAAAGTCGTTCCACTTTGGAGCGAGTAATGGCTATTCTTCCTGAACGGATAAATTGCAACACGCCGATTGATTTGCTCAATTCTTCAAAAAGCGATTGAGTTTCTTCATAATGTCCGGCTTTAAGGAAAACGGTACAATCATTTGATATTTCCAAAACGCGAATGTTGTATTTTCGGATAAAATATTCAACTGAACCAAATTCCAATACTTTTTCGGTTGCCAATTTATACATTGCAAGTTCTTGATGTACTAAATCTTCGTCTGTATTGAAGTAGGATTTTAAAACATCTACTCGCTTATCTATCTGTTTCACAACTTTTTCGACCATATCTTCGGTTGTGATAAGTGTTATTGTAAATTTATGTATTCCTTCCAATGCAGAAGGTGAAACAGAAAGCGTTTCGATATTCAGCCCACGTCTTGTAAATATGACTGTAATCTGATTGAGAATCCCAACGGTATTCTCTGAAAAAACGGTGATTGTATATAATTTCATTTCACTATGTGTTTTTATTTTCATTTAATTATATAATTCTTTTTATTCTTGACCCAATAAAATCTCTGTAACAGATGCTCCAGCCGGAACCATCGGATAAACCATTCCTTTTAACTCTACATCTACAACTAAAAGGTAGGGTTTGTCATTTTTTAGCATATCAGTGATTGCTTCATCTAATTCTTCCCTTTTTGTTACAGCCTTTCCCTCGATGTTGTAAGCATTTGCAATGGCTACAAAATCCGGATTTTTCATAGAGGTAAATGAGTATCTTTCGTCAAAAAACAATTCTTGCCATTGACGCACCATTCCTAAATATTTATTATCCAAAACAATCATTTTTACACCAATGTTATCTTGCATAATTGTCCCCAATTCTTGAATGGACATCTGAAAACCTCCGTCTCCTGCAAACATACAAACTGTGCGTTCGGGAGCTCCTATTTTTGCACCCATCGCTGCCGGCAAACCAAAACCCATCGTTCCAAGACCACCTGATGTAACAATGCTTCTTGATTGTGAGAATTTTGAATAACGTGCTGCCATCATCTGATTTTGTCCTACATCCGTTACAATCACAGCATTATGGTTGGTAGCTTCTGATACTTTGTTGACAACTTCACCCATCGTGATTTTACCTTCTTTTCGGAAGAGTTCCCTTTCAATTACCACATCGTTCTCTTTTTTGATGTGCTCGTCAAAGCTATTTACCCATTCGGTATGTGAGTTTTTATTGATTTTTTTAATTAAAGCGGGTAAACTGTCTTTTAATGAGGCCAATACAGGGAAATCTACAGGAACATTTTTACCAATTTCAGATTTATCAATGTCAAGATGTACTATTTTTGCTTGTTTTGCATATTTTCCCAAATTTCCCGTTACACGATCATCAAACCTCATTCCAATTGCAATCAAAACATCACATTCGTTTGTTTTTACATTTGGAGCTACGTTTCCGTGCATACCGAGCATTCCTTTGTTCAGATTAAAATTAGTAGGCATAGCTGATAAGCCCAATAACGTTGCAGCAGCAGGAATATCTCCTTTTTCAAGAAATTCGATAAGTTCTTTTTCTGCACCTGCCAAAATCACCCCTTGCCCAACAAGTGCATAAGGTTTTTTTGCTTGATTGATGATAGATGCGGCATCTTCAATTTGCTTCTCTTTTACCTCAGGTTCAGGATTATAACTTCGTATAAAAGTGCACGGTTCATAAGAAAAATCGATAAGTTCATTTTGAGCACTTTTAGTTAAATCAAGCACAACCGGTCCGGGCCGTCCAGATTTTGCAATATAAAAAGCACGAGCAACAGCCCATGGAATATCCTTTGCGTAACGAATTTGATAAGACCATTTTGTAATTGGTTGTGTAATTCCTACTACATCAATTTCTTGAAATGCATCTGTGCCGAGTAATGAAGTTCCGACTTGTCCTGTTACGACAATCAATGGCGTGCTGTCAAGCAAGGCGTCAGCTATGCCTGTAATTGCATTGGTGGCAGCAGGTCCGGAGGTTACCAAACAAACGCCAACTTTTCCTGAAACACGTGCATAACCTTGTGCTGCGTGTGCAGCTCCTTGTTCATGACGTGTCAATATATGATTTATTTTTTCTTTATAGTCATACAATGCATCGAATACGGGCATAATTGCTCCTCCTGGATATCCGAATATTGTGTCAACTTCTTCTGCTACAAGTGTTTTCATAAACGCTTGTGCACCAGTAATTTCCTTTCCCATAATTTTACCTTATTTTATATAAAAACTAAATTATTTTTTTATTGAATGAATTAATTAATAGAATCGTTTATTTGCTGAAATTGTTCAAATTATATCAATCGAATAGCTCCTTTATCTGCTGAACTTACCATACTTGCGTAAGCTTTTAATGCTTTAGAAATATTTCTATCTCTGTCTTTTGGAAGAAAAGCATCTTCTCCACGAGCTAATTCTTTTTCTCTACGGACTCGAAATTCTTCTTCCGAGACGAGTGCATTGATACTTCTATTTGGAATATCAATTTCGATTAAATCGCCATCTTGAATAAGTCCTATATTACCTCCTGAGGCTGCTTCTGGTGAGATATGTCCTATTGATAACCCCGAAGTGCCACCGGAAAAACGACCATCGGTAATCAATGCACATTCTTTTCCGAGATGTCGAGCTTTGATGTATGATGTAGGATAAAGCATTTCTTGCATTCCCGGTCCACCTTTTGGTCCCTCGTGTGTAATTACTACCACATCGCCTGCAATAACATCGCCTTTCAAAATACCTGTTACTGCTGCATCTTGTGAAGTAAATGTTTTAGCTTTTCCTATAAAATGAAATATACTTTCATCAACTCCTGCTGTTTTAATTACACAGCCGTCTTTCGCAATATTTCCTTTTAAAATTGCCAAACCTCCGTCAATTGTATATGCATTTTCTAAAGAACGAATACAACCGTTTTTTCTGTCAATGTCCAAAGTTGGATAGCGTGTGTCTTGTGATCCCATAACAATGTTAAATCGATTGGCAGGAGCACTTTTATAAATCCTTTCTGCTTCTGAATCGATTTTTTCTTTGGTTATACTATATTTTTCGATTGCTTCGCCCAAAGTTAATCCATCTACTCGTTTAACATTTAAGTTTATTCTTTTTTCTGATTTATAGGGAGAATTATCTTTGCTCAATTCCCCCAAAATACCTAAAATTCCACCCGCACGATTAACATCTTGAATATGATACTTATCTGAATTTGGGGCTACTTTGCATAAACAAGGAGTATTGCGTGATAGCAAATCCATATCATCCATTGTGAGTGTAACGTCTGCTTCGTGTGCCATTGCTAAAATATGCAAAACTGTATTGGTGGAACCGCCCATAGCAATGTCAAGTGTAATTGCATTTAGAAACGCATCACGACTTGCGATGGAGCGTGGTAAAACACTATCATCATTGTCAAAATAGTATTTATAAGTATTTTCTACAATTAGTTTTGCTGCATCGGTAAAAAGTTGTTTTCTGTTAGTATGAGTTGCTAAAATAGTGCCATTTCCCGGCAGTGCAAGTCCGATTGCTTCGTTAAGACAATTCATAGAATTTGCAGTAAACATTCCGGAACAAGAACCACACGTTGGACAAGCTGAATCTTCTATCCGATTTACTTCTTCGTCAGAAACGGAATCATCTGCAGCCATAACCATTGCATCTACGAGATCCAATTGTTTCCCATCTAACACGCCGGCTTCCATTGGACCTCCTGACACAAAAACTGTGGGGATATTTAATCGCATAGCTGCCATTAACATTCCGGGCGTAATTTTATCACAATTACTTATGCAAATCATTGCATCGGCTTTGTGGGCATTTATCATATACTCTACACTGTCGGCAATTAAATCACGTGATGGAAGTGAATAGAGCATTCCGTCATGTCCCATAGCAATTCCGTCATCCACAGCGATTGTGTTAAATTCAGCAGCAAAACAGCCCAATTTTTCAATTTCTTTTTTTACTGATTGACCGATTGAGTGTAAATGCGTGTGCCCGGGAACAAATTGAGTAAATGAATTAACAATGGCAATAATTGGTTTTCCCATCTGCTCTTTTGTCATTCCATTCGCTTTCCAAAGAGCTCTTGCACCAGCCATTCTTCTTCCACCTGTTGAT
>JBDHYS010000142.1:0-5102 GCA_039811505.1 Paludibacteraceae bacterium
CATCCATTTCAAAAATAAAATCGTAATTATGCTCCAAAGCCCATTTAAAACCGGTAATATAAGCTGTTCCCAATCCCAATTTCCCAGCCCGTTCCAACATAAAAAGTCTATCTGAAAATTCACTCATCAATCTTTTCACAATAGTGGCAGTTCCATCAGGCGAGCCATCATCAATTACTAAAATATGAAAATTACTTTCAAGATTAAAAACAACGCGAATAATGTTTTCGATGTTCTCTTTTTCGTTGTAAGTGGGTATAATAACAAGCTTTGACGACATAATGATTCTTTTTTTTTATAATTCAATTTTCTCTTACTACTTTTTTCACAAAACAAATAACGCAGAGGGTGTCATTCGTTCCAAAGGTATTATTTTTAGGTCTTTTCTATCAATATTTTTATTGTTAAAATGTTCAATTATAGTAGTATAAACCACATCAGGATGATTATTTTCCTTGCTTAAATGACATAAAAAGACGTATTTCCATTTTTCAGAAAAATTTTTCACTAAAAATTCTGCTGCTTGCGTATTGGACAAATGCCCCGTAATGCCGCTTATTCTTTTCTGCAAATGGCGTGGATAATTTCCATTAGCTAACATATCTTCATCATAATTTGCCTCTAAAACAATATAATCTGAGTCAATCAGATAATTTATTGCTTCATCGTCCACAAAACCCAAATCGGTAGCTATTGTAATTCTTTTTCCTTTATACTCAACCGAAAAACCGACACTTTCCGAAGCATCATGCGACACAGGAAACGATTTGATATGAAAATCACTTACAACAATTGAATCTCCAACATTAAAAAAACGTTGCGAATCTTTTAATTTTTGCGTTACGCGATAATTTCGATTAATACCTTCGTGTACTTTTTGTGTAGCATAAACAGGCACAAAATGCTTTTCACCTATTACACCGGCAGATAAAATATGATCCACGTGATCGTGCGTAATGAAAACGCCCCAAATCGTGTTGAAATCTACCCCCATCGAACGTAAAAATTTACGAGTAGCCCGAACACCAACACCGGCATCGATAAGGATTCCTTCTTTTCCATTGCCAATGTAATAACAATTTCCACTGCTGCCGCTTGCCAAACTTCTAAATCGAAATCTATCCATTCAAAACACTAATTAATCACACAAAATTAACATATTTATTTGACAATAATTGTATGAAGTCGTTAATATTATTGATAAAATTGAAATAAAGTCGCAGTTTGTTTGTTTTTTTGTTGATTTTAGAAAATAATATGGTTCTTAATTTTTACATATTGGTAAAATTATATACTTTAGTACCCTGAAACTTTAATCCTCTTTACTTATGCTTATAATTGGTATTGCCGGCGGCACTGGTTCAGGAAAAACAACCGTTGTCAAAAAAATTTTTGAGAAAATTCCGCATGGAGAAATTGCAATCATTCCGCAAGATTCTTACTATTGGGACAGCGGTCATTTGCCACTCGAAGAGCGCTTGGAAATAAATTTTGACCATCCCGACTCCATCGAATGGGATTTGTTAATCAAACACATCCACAATTTGAAACACGGAGAGTCAATCGAACAGCCAATTTATTCATACATAACTTGTACGCGTGCGAATGAAACAGTTACAATTCTCCCGCACGATGTGATTATAATTGAGGGAATTTTGGTTTTGGGAAATCCGAAATTAAGAAAACTGATGGATTTGAAAATTTATGTCGATGCAGATGCAGATGATCGATTAATTCGGGTTATCAATCGTGATATTATAGAACGTGGTCGTTCTGTAAACAAAGTTATTGAACGGTATGAACACACTTTGAAACCGATGCACGAGCAATTTATTGAACCCACAAAAAGATTTGCAGATATTATTGTTCCGCAAGGCGGAAATAATCATATTGCAATTGATATTTTGTCAAAATACATTGAAAACAGTTTGGTGAATTGTAAAAAGAAACATAAAAATGGGCAATCTGTATAAAATATGGTTCATCGATATTGAAACTGTTCCACAAACTGAAAATTTGAGTGATTTATCAGAGGAACTTCAAAATCTGTGGAAACTAAAAGCAGATTCGTTGCGAAATAAAAATCCAGAAAGATTTCCACTCGAAATGTCAGATGATGAAATTTACGCAAAGAACGGTGGAATTTATGCCGAATTTGGAAAAATCATTTGTATTTCTGTTGGATTTATTCATCAAAAAGAGGAAAAAGATTTTATCCGGACAAAATCTTTTGCTAATAAAGATGAAAAAATTTTATTGAACGATTTTATTAATTTAGTAAACAAACATTTCACTGTTAAAAGTAATTTTTGCGGACATAACATAAAAGAATTTGATATTCCTTACATCAGCAGAAGACTTATAATCAATGGACTTTCACTTCCCAAATCACTGCAAATACATGGAAAAAAACCTTGGGAACTCAATTTTATCGATACGATGGATTATTGGAAATTTGGTGATTACAAGAGTTTTACATCGTTGAAACTCCTAACAACTATTTTCAATATTCCCACATCAAAAGATGATATTGACGGAAGTCAAGTGGCAGAAGTTTTCTACAAAGAAGACAATTTAGAAAGAATTGTAGTATATTGCCAAAAAGATGTCGTCGCAACGGCACAAGTTTGGTTGCGGCTGAATGGATTACCAATTATTCCGCAAGAAAACATTGAAAGCAAATAAAACAATTTCTACAAATACGAAATTTAAAAACCAACTTTTATAAAATAACATATTAATGAAACCAACATTATTTATACTTGCTGCCGGAATGGGAAGCAGATACGGAGGGCTAAAACAACTTGATGGTTTAGGACCAAACGGCGAAACAATTATGGATTATTCCGTTTACGATGCAGTGCGAGCCGGATTTGGAAAAGTAGTTTTTGTTATCAGAGAATCTTTTGAAACCGATTTTCGAGATATTGTATTGAAAAAATATGAAAATATAATCGAAACCGAAGTTGTATTTCAAGAATTAGACAAACTTCCAAAAGGATTTTCACTCAATCCGAACAGAGAAAAACCTTGGGGAACAAACCACGCCGTAATGATGGGAAAAGATGTGATAAAAGAACCTTTTGCAGTGATAAATGCTGATGATTTTTATGGAAAAGATTCGTTTGAAGTGATTGCCGAATTTCTTAGAAATGCAGTTGGAAAAGAAAATCAATACTGTATGGTTGGATACAGATTAGGAAATACGTTGTCTGAAAGCGGCTCTGTGGCACGTGGAGTTTGTGTAGTGAACGAAGAAGGCAATCTCACAAACGTTGTAGAACGGACTTCCATTATCAGAGAAGAAAACGGAATTGTATATACAGATGAAAACGGTAATAAAGTAGTTTTGGAAGAAAACACACCCGTTTCGATGAATTTTTGGGGATTTACGCCCGAATATTTTGACTATTCTGATGAAATGTTTGCTGATTTTCTGACCAAACACGGAGACGAATTGAAATCCGAGTTTTTTATTCCGTTAGTTGTTAATAATCTTATAGTAGAAAAAAGAGCATCTTGCAAAGTTCTCGATACAGATTCGAAATGGTTTGGAGTAACGTATGCAAACGACAGACCCGATGTTGTGAGAAAAATCAATGAATTGATAGAAAAAGGAATTTATCCTTCTAAGTTATATAATAATTAACACATTATAAAATGAAAAAGATATTAGTAACCGGCGGAACTGGTTATATTGGTTCACACACCGTAGTGGAATTACAGCAATCCGGTTTTGAAGTTGTTATTGTTGATAATCTTTCCAATTCAAACATTGAAGTTTTGGACGGAATAGAAGAAATAACCGGTATCAGACCAAGTTTTGAAAATGTAGATTGTACAGATTACGTCAATTTGGATAGGGTTTTTGAAAAGTACGAAAGTTTTGACGGCATTATCCATTTTGCAGCAAGCAAAGCGGTAGGCGAATCGGTAGAAAAACCTCTTTTATACTATCGAAATAACCTTGTTTCGTTGATGAATATTCTCCAATTAATGCCTATTCACAACGTTTCAAATATGGTTTTTTCATCTTCTTGTACTGTTTATGGGCAACCAGATGAGCTCCCTGTAACCGAAAATGCTCCTATCAAAACAGCTTTATCTCCATACGGGAATACCAAACAAATCGGTGAGGAGATTATAAAAGACACTGTTTATTCAAATGATTTTTACAAAGCAATTATCCTCCGCTATTTTAATCCGATTGGAGCACACGCATCAGCAAAAATTGGTGAATTGCCAAACGGCGTTCCGAATAATTTACTCCCTTTTGTAACACAAACTGCCATCGGGCTTCGCAAGCAATTGCAAGTTTTTGGAAATGACTACAATACTCCTGATGGTTCTGCCATTAGAGATTATATTCATGTTGTAGATTTGGCAAAAGCGCACGTTATTTCACTTCAACGAATGATTGAAAATAAAAACAAATCAAATGTAGAAATTTTTAATTTAGGAACAGGAAAAGGTTTGTCGGTTTTGGAAATTATTGAGAAATTTGAACAAATTAATGGTCTGAAAGTTCCATTCAAAATTTCGGAAAGACGCGAAGGCGATATTGAAAAAGTTTGGGCAAATCCAAGTTACGCAAACGACGTGTTGGGTTGGAAAGCAAAAGAAACCGTTGAAGAAACACTCCGAAGTGCTTGGAAATGGGAATTGAAATTGGATAAGAAAAATAAAAAATAGTTTTTTGAACTTTTATTATTCAAAAAAAAAACGGAATAAAACTCTCAGTCTTACTCCGTTTTTTTTAGTTAATTTCTTAATTGTTTTTCTAATTGTATTGCTCTTGGAAACAAGATATTATTTTCGAGATGAATATGACGATGAAGATCGTCTTCAAATTCTTCCAACAACGCAAACGTTACTCGATATGTATTGCAAGCATCTTCCGGTGGCGTGTAACCATCGCTCAATTCTGAAATTAGACGAAAACGCTCACCTTCTGCATCGTGTTCGTGGTGCATCATTGCAATTGGATTTTCCACAGAGCCAAAACCTGCTTGTGGTAAACTTTCGCCATTTTCTTCTGCATTGACCATGTTTTTAATAAATGGAAAAAGCATTCCTTCCTCTTTTTGCATGTGAGAAGTTAA
>JBDHYS010000143.1:0-5058 GCA_039811505.1 Paludibacteraceae bacterium
TCTTTAAATTATCGCCAAAATATCGCTCTGACGCATAATCAAATATTTTTCACCTTCCCATTCTAGTTCGGTTCCGGCATATTTTCCATAAAGAACGTTGTCTCCTTTTTTCACAACCATTTCTTCATCTTTTGTTCCGTTTCCAACGGCAAGAACTGCTCCTTTTAATGGTTTTTCTTTTGCACTGTCAGGAATAATTATTCCGCTTACTGTTTTTTCTTCTGCTGGTGCCGGTTTAACCAGCACTCTGTCTGCTAATGGTTTAATGTTCATAGTGATTGATACCTTTTTATGTTATTAAATAATTATTTTCATTTGGTTTAATTAAAGCGAAAGTTGTGCCAATGAAAATAAGATTGAAAAATTGGCATAAATCATCAATTAGGAATTGTTGGGAACGGCTTAAACTGACATGTTGTCATTGTTTGTCGCAATATTGCATAAAATTCCTAATTTATATAAATCAAAGAGAAAAAGAGATGGTTTTGGAGAAATAATTTGTTTGTAAATTTTCGATTTCAAAAGATTGAACATTATCAATACTGTTTTATCGAGTTTGTATTTATTCAATGTCAAATAGAATGAGAGTATTTTTGATTCTTCTTTTAATTGTGGAAAATTATTGTTTTTATATAAATTGTAGAGATTTTTGAGAGCGTGTTCCGTTTTTTTTATAAAAACCTCGTTTGTATCCAATCCAACGTGCACTACAGGATTGTCAATATAGTTGAATTTGATGTTTTTCTGCTTCAACATTAATCCAAAAATCGTATCTTCATGTCCGTAACCTTTGATATTTTCATCAAATCGGACTTGATTAAAAACCGATTTTGGAATTAAGAAATTGGGTGAAGTAAACACTTTGTGTTTTTCCCTTTTGCTGATGTTTGTTTTGTTGTTTTCTTCTCGCTCGCGTCCGTAGAAACTCGTTAAACTATATTCGGGAAGAATTTTTTCCTCATAAATTCTACCACCCAAAACTACAGCCGTTTCGTGGCAAAATGAGAGGTATTTATTGATAAAATAATCATTTGTGATGGCTGCATCGCAATCCAAAAAAAGCAAATAATCGTACTTTGCTTTATCCGCTAAAAGATTTCGAATAGCAGAACGACCAATATTGTGTTTCAAAACCTCGTAGTAACAATTACTTAATGATGCTATCGAATTATTTTCTTCTAAAAACTTTGTAGAACCGTCTTCAATAACTCGTATTTCAAAATCAACAAAGGAATCTGTCGCTTGCTGATGGAGAGTTTTGACCAATTCTACAATGTTGTAATTATATGACGGGATTAAAATAGATAACATAATTATGGTAATTTTATCTTATTTTTTCAGAATTATCTTTCTTAACAACGAAAATTTTTCTCAAAGTTACCCATTATTTATGATTTCCAAGAGTTTCATTTCTTCTTTTTCCCAAGTGAGTTCTTTTTGAGCCGTAAAAGTATTTTTTTTCATTTCATTGTATTTTTCAATATCATTGAACATTGAAATCACTGCGTTTGCAATTTCTTCCGGCTGGTGCGATGAAATAAAGCTACCAATCTTATATTTTTCAATGATTGTTTTTATTTCCGGCAAGCCAGAAGCCAAAATGGGAATATTAGAATGGATGTAATCAAATAATTTATTGGGCAACGAGAAATGGTAATTCAAATTGGTGTCTTTATCAATTGCAAAGCCCAAATCAGCATTTCGCGTATATTCACGAAGTTCTGTTGAGGGCATTTTTGCCTTAAAAATAACTTTTTCTTCTATGTTAAGCTTTATAACCATTTCTTTTAACGATGAAATTACATCACCGCTTCCTATAATCAACAATAAAAAATCAGGAAGAAACTGCATTGCTAAAACCAATTCTTCCGCTCCTCTATCCACATTAATTCCTGCTCCTTGCAAAATAAGAATTTTTTTGTCGGTTGGCAAATTTAACTCTGTTCTGTTCCTACTGTTTTCCAGCGGAATATCCAACGGAATATTTCGAATGATGTTTACATTTTTTCCGTATTTTTCCGAATAAACATTTGCAATGGATTTGTTCACAGTAATGACGGTTGTGAGTTTTGGAAAAATATATTCTTCTATCTTCCTCCAAATTTTTTGCGTTTTTGGTCTTCGCACCAATTCTGGAACTTCAGTAAAATACTCGTGTGTGTCGTAAATTAATCTCTTTTTTCTAATTCTCGAAACAAGAAAACAAGCAAGCAACGTATCCAAATCGTTGCTGAATATTAAATCGGTTTTGGTGAAAAGAAGATAAGTAAAGAGGCGAATGTTGTATTCAGCATAAAAAAAGGCACCTTTTTTAAACCATAATTTCATCCTTTTTATTTGATAGGGAGGCGTAAATGGTTGACTATCTGGAAGCAAACGACCAATTTCCTCAACAGAATATCCACATTTTTGCAATGCCAAACAAGTTTTTCGTACGCGTTGGTCATTTGTTAAATCATTGGTAACACACACCGAAGCTCTTTTTATCGCACTCATACCGTTTTCACTAAATAATTTATTATCCAACGATACAAATCTCGATGGTATTTTTTATTCCCTTTTTCTACCATTGTGTTGTGCCACAGCAATACAAGTTCGCCGTTATGGAATTTTACTTGATTGATAATCTTTTTGCAATAAGTGAATGCTTCGTCAATATCAAGTCCCATATAATGTTTTTCACTCAATGTGCTGTCCATTAAAGTGAGCGGATGAAGCGTTAGATTTGTTACTTGCAATGTGATCGGATTTATCCATTTCACCGGTTTTGATGTTCCCAATCGGAACCCTGCTACATCTGCAAAAGACATCGTAAAATCATCTGTTAATCCAGAATCGACTAATTTTTGCATATCTTCCGGCTCACGATTGGCAAGATAATGATTCCGAGTGTAAATAGTGTTTTGATTCAGTTTTTTGTCTAAAATTATTTTTTCTTCCTGTATTAAATCAGTTTTTATCCCGGCTTGATACGAAGGATGAAGCCCGAAATCAACTCCTCTTTTTTTACTTATTTTGAATAAATAATCAAAATCTTTATTGTAAATATTGTGAATTGGTTTGTCTTCTTGCATTTCGCCACCACCTGTTTTTATAAACAAAATTTTTCTACAGTCCACTGCAGGTCTTCTCTCTTTTAAATTCTCTGCCCATTCAGAAAACCAAGGAAATGTGAACCACGGATCATATTTTACACCCAAAAAAAACGATTTTATTGCTTTGTAGGTTTGAGGAGGACTTTTATAAAAACGACTTACTGCTCCAGCAAAACCACGAAAAGTTCTGTAATGAGCTAATTGATCCACATCGTGTGTAAGATAGATTTTTGAAATTTCTTGTTTCGGTTCTTCTACTATAAAATCTAATTCCCTCAAATACTGCCTTAGTATTTTACCGTATTCATCTACAATTGGGCGAGATAAAAGTCCGCATTTAAAAAGAACCGATTCTTTTCCTATAAATCGACCGTGTTCATCTCTAACATTACGCTTAACAATTTCTTCGTATCTGCTTAGCAAAAAAAATGCACTTGCTATAAAATCGGCATACAAAACAACCGTTTTTCCAATCGTTTCTGTTTCGGCTTTTCCAAATAAAATGGGAGTGTTGTTAAATTCTTGAAGCGGTGGGATTGGTAACGTATTTTTTGTACCAAAATTTTCTTTTCTAAAAAAAGAAGAAGGATAAATTACCAATTTGTATTTAAAAAATAAAGACAAATCATCTGTGTAGCCAATATATTGAGCTAAATGGCTATTTTTTTCACCAAGCATAAATGCTGTAATGTATGAAACTACTTTAGATAATTTTTCGCTCATAGAAAGTTATTTTTGTATCCTTTTTTGAGAAAAAGTGAGAAGGATTGCCACAACAACACCTAAAAAATAATCAGTATTTTTATAAATTCCTAAAAAACCATCCTCAACGGGTAATTGGTTTGAAAAATAACGTAAAATCCAGACTAACAATAAATAGACAACAAAAGCACTTACGGCTCTAATTATCCAACGATATTTTTTTTTCATAGCAAAATAGTATTGAATGACACAAAGTTAACGAAAAAAATAACACAAAATTATTTTTTAGCGTATCCTTTCAATTCGTCATGCAAAAATCGTCCTGTTTCGCTTTTTTTGTTTTTGACAATTTCTGTTGGCGTGCCTTCACAAAGAATATATCCACCTTTTTTCCCTCCTTCCGGACCAATATCAATAATATGATCTGCGACTTTTATCACATCCATATTATGTTCGATGATAATAACCGTATTGCCTTTGTCAACCAGCCGATTCAGCACTTTCAGTAACACGCGAATATCTTCAAAATGCAATCCGGTCGTGGGTTCATCTAAAATGTAGAGTGTTTTCCCTGTGTCTTTTTTCGATAATTCGGCAGCTAATTTCACTCGCTGACTTTCACCTCCCGATAAAGTTGTGCTGCTCTGACCAATTTTTATATATCCCAATCCAACTTCTTTCAGCGTTTTTATTTTATTTAAAATAGATGTTTGATTTTCAAAAAACTCAACTGCTTGACTAATCGTCATATTGAGAACATCTGAAATGTTTTTTCCTTTAAATCTTACTTCAAGAGTTTCACGATTGTATCTTTTTCCGTTGCAAACTTCACAAGGAACGTACACATCGGGCAAAAAATTCATTTCAATGGTTTTATATCCATTCCCATTGCAATTTTCACATCTTCCACCAGCCACATTAAACGAAAAGCGTTTGGCTTTGTAACCTCTAATTTTAGATTCGGGCAAAGATGCGTACAAATTACGAATTTCTGTAAAAACTCCAGAATAAGTTGCCGGATTGGAACGTGGAGTGCGTCCAATAGGCGATTGATCTACCTGAACAACTTTATCAATATTTTCGATTCCTTTTATCCGTTTATATTCGAGTGGATCTTTCAAAGAACGATAAAAATGTTGGCTCAAAATAGGCTGTAACGTTTCGTTTATTAAAGTAGATTTTCCACTTCCCGAAACGCCTGTAACGCAAATCATTTTTCCAAGTGGAAAAGAGACGTTTATGTTTTTTAGATTATTTCCTT
>JBDHYS010000144.1:0-5044 GCA_039811505.1 Paludibacteraceae bacterium
CAATTTCAAAAATTGAGCGATCCAACTCTACGACAGCTTCATCGTCATATTCTCCATAACCGTTTTCACTTGAAATTGTAAAATCAAAACTTTCTCCGGCTTCCAATCCTTCAAGATTTTTTTCAAATTCAGGCAACATCATTCCAACTCCAAAAATAAAATTCAAAGGCTCTTGAGCTGTTGCACGTTCCATTAACTCCAATTCTCCATTTTCGCCATCTACCGAAAGTTCATATTCAGCATCTACGACAGCATTAATTGTAATTTTCATTTTTATTACTTTCTTTTTTTATTAGTATTTATGTTCTGTTTCTTTTTATACTATCTTTATATAACTTAATACCAGATTATATTGTTCATTGAGCCACGATTACCTTGTTTTTCATATTTCAAATCTTGCAACATACTCGAATTTACACCAATCCGAAAATTATAGGTTTTATAAGGTCCAAAAGGGACAAAACCTCCTGTAAGTGTCCAACAGTGCAAATTACGAGTAACATTAAAAGTGGTATAGGTAAACTGTTTTGATTCGAAATCATAAGAAGTGGTACCGCTAATTTGCCATCCGGAAGATAATTTAATATTTCCGTTGATGTTCAAATTGTGAGAAAACTTACGGTCATATTCCAATTTTGTGGTGCTAAAAGTTTGTGCATCTCCATATCGAACCGAGTAATTTACCGAAAGACTCCACGGAATATCCACTTTTTCATATCCATCATCACCCGTTGTAATATTATCTTTGTTCCGATTGTTTTTATCGTTGCCAAAATTTTTATTTGGATTGTTCGGATCATCATCAAAAGCAGATTTATTTGGGTCATCATCAAGATTGTTTTCTTCACTTCCATTTCCTTTATTATCTTTTCCTTTCTCTTTTCGCTTGAACGTATCGTTTGAAAAAGTATATCCCCAACTCATACTTGTTCCCATAAATCGTGGGAATTTTCCATTATCCCAACGGAGCTTATCAATTCTTCGTAACGTTCTTCCATCAGGACTTAAAGCGTTCATATACGGATCAAAAGTTCCTGCCAATCTCAATGTGTAAGTACCTAATTTTATCCGTAAGTCGGCACTAAAATTAGACCATTTCATTGAATCGGCAATAAAATTATAACCACTTCCCACTGAAAATTGATCAATTAAGCTGATAATTTTTGTTGGTTTTAATCCCGTTGTATCTTTTGCATTTTTAATTTTCATCTCCAAATTATTATTCAGATTGAAAAACACATTTCCAGATTTTCCACGTCCGGGCGATCCAAAAAGAGAACTTTCATATTTTGAATAAAATATTTCTTCATACATCAAATGTGCTGGATTATTTGGGTCTGAAAATTGTCGAATATAAGAATCCCAATATCCCCACTTCGGGTCGCCAAAATCGGGAGTGTAGCCGTAACCCACACTCGGTTCCAATTTGTGTCGGATGGCTTCAATTTTATCGCCAAATATTTTTTTATTCGGAACAAACATTCCGTATAAAGTTGTATTTGCAGCCACATTCATCGAATAGTCAAACACACGTTTAAATCCTTTTTCTTTGATAATATCTACTTCTCGCTTTTGTTCATTCCACTCTTTTGAAATCGAGTTCAAATACCAACGCTCCTTATAACTAAAAGAAGGTGAAATAGTTATCACATCAAAAAGATTGAACGAAGCCGACAGTGGAATGTTATGCTGGGCTGCATTTTTCCAATCATCAATAAAAGATGCTTTCAAGATTTTATTCTCTTTTTCGGTAATACTGTTTGTTATGCTTCCCGAATAGGACATCGAAATTTTTTCATACCAACGCTCTTTTCCAATGGCATTTTTCCTTTTCAACGGATAAATTCTACTCATCGAAATGGACAAATTAGGCAACGTTACACTCACGGTTGAATCGCGTGTGCGCTGGTCAATTCCCAAGTTGGCAGTGAATGAAAAAGGATTATTTGGAAATCGCTGTGAAAACGAGACTGAAGAACTTTTGGTATTTTCAGCATTTACAGGCGAATAATAGCTATTTATATTGCTTCTATTATATCCACTTGTAGAAAAATTAACACTTGCTGAAAACGTCCGAAAAGGATTTACTTTTGGATTTTGCGTGTGCGACCATCGAATGCTTAGGTTTTTTGCTTTGCTATAATCGGGCATATCTTTTTCGCCCGTAACGTCTTCTCGATAGCTTATGCTTATTCCACCATTGTATTTATATCGTTTCAGATAATTTGAAATAAGATTTACACCCCACGTTCCTTTTGTATAAATATCGCCTTTCAAACTCAAATCGACATAATCACTGATGGCAAAATAATATCCGCCATTTACCAAACCGTATCCACGAGTAAGTTCTGTTTGGAAAGAAGGCATTTCAAGTCCTGAAGAATAAGTTGTGTTGAAAGGAAAAAATCCAAATGGAAGAGCAACAGGAAGCGGAATATCCAAAAGCACCAAGTGTGCGGGTCCGGAAACAATGTATTCTCCCGGTTTCACCTTTGCTTTGGACAAATCCAAATAAAAATGGGGATGATCGTGCAATTCACACGTAGTATATTTTCCGCCCGACATGTGAATTTCTGAATTTTGAATAATTTTAGTGTTTGAGCTGACAATATAACCGTCGCCTTGTTGTGTTACAGCTTGTTTGACAAAACCTTTTTTTGTCTGAAAATTATATGTCATCTCATTTGTAACGTATTCCGAAGTTTCATCTTTGAAAACAGGCTTTCCAACTAAAATTCCGGTGCTATCGCGTGTTGCTTGAGCATAAATTAGTGTGCTGTCCATTTTTATACGGACAAAATTTGCTCCTTTCAAATTCATTTCCTGATATTTCAAATCGGTATTGCCATACAAAAATCCCGTTCCATTGCCCATAAACACAATTGAATCTGTAGCATCGTACGTAATTTCAGCTTCAAAAGCCGACTCTTTTTTCTTTGCGAGTGGAATTATGGATTGTTTTTCTTTCGCAATCGAATCCAGAAGAACGCTATCATTTATAGCAATGGAATCATTTGCTTGTTGCTGTCCGAACAAAATTAACGGTGAAATTACCAACAGTATCAATACCAATGGAAATTTGAAAAAATGCGTTGTCAGAAAATAGCGAATCATGCAAAAAATATAGTTCGTACAAAAGGAGTGCAAATTTAGTAAAAATTGAGTGTAAATTCTATTTATATTTGATAAAAAACAAAAATGATGGATAATATAAAATATAACAACTTTAAATTTATGATTTATATCCACAATATTTGCACTTTTAGTGGGTGCTTTAATTTGAATTTTGTAATTTTGTGAAGAAAAATAAAATCTAAGGATATTTCTACGACATGCGACATCAATTCAAAATTATTTTTTTATCCGTTTTTTTTCTACTATCCGGATTTCAAATCGAAGCATCTAACAAACAATTTACAGTAGTAATTGATGCCGGACACGGAGGGCACGATTCGGGAGCAGTGGGAAAAAGAGCAAAAGAAAAAGAGATCAATCTTTCAGTAGCATTAAAATTTGGGGCTTTAATTTCCGAAAATTATCCTGATGTAAAGGTTGTTTACACACGCAAAAAAGATATTTTCATCCCTTTGCAAAAACGCGCTGACATAGCAAATGAAAATAATGCCGATATTTTTTTCAGTATTCACACCAACGCAACAAAGGGGACAACCGCTTTTGGAACAGAAACATTTGTGCTGGGTTTAGCTAAAACGCAATCAAATCTTGAAGTGGCAATGCGAGAAAATGCTGTAATGACACTTGAAGACGGCTATAAAATTAAATACCAAGGCTTTGATCCAAAATCGGTTGATTCTTACATTATGTTTGAATATATGCAAGACAGATATCTTGAAAAAAGCTTACAATTAGCAACACTGATAGAAAAACAATTCAAACAGGCTAAAAGATACAGCAGAGGCGTGAGGCAAGCCGGTTTTTGGGTTTTGCACAAATCGGCTTGTCCAAGTGTTTTGATAGAATTGGGATTTATTTCAAATCCAAACGAAGAATCTTTTTTATCATCGGAAGAGGGAAGACAAAAATTATCTTATGCCATTTTTGAAGCATTTAAACAATACAAGCAAGAACACGACAGAAAAGTCATAAATTCCAATAATTACACTGCCGATAACACAAAAAAAACTTCTGACAACACACTATCGGTTCAAAAAACAGAGTCCAAAAATACGATTGATGATTCTACCCTATTGAATCATCAAAATATGGAAATTGCAGAGAATAATGAAAATATTGTTTTCAAAATTCAGCTTTTTGCCGTTTCCAAACTACTTAAAACAAACGATGCTTCTTTCAAAGGATTAAAAGATTTTTCGTATTATTTTGAAAATAATTTATACAAATACACTTACGGAAATGAAATTGATTTTCACGCAATTGAGAATTTAAGAAAATCAATACGGAATAAATTTCCCGAATCGTATATTATTGCTTTCAAAGGTGATAAAAAAATTTCCATCACGGAAGCAAAAAGATTATCCAAAATAAATGTGCAATAAAACATATTTTCAAATTTTGAGTTGATTTATTATTTAGAATGAATTTAAATAGCAAGCAATTTCAATAAAAAACATAGAAGCTACTCAATGAGTGAATAACAAACAATTTAGAGATTTTTTTTCAAGAAAACTCAATTTTTAATTAACAATTATCAACTCACTAATAACAAAGAAGATACAACCATTTTTTTTAACTAAATATCATAAAATCAATAGAATAAATATTGTAGTTGAAACTCAATGAGTTAATAAAAAAAGATAAATCTAAAAAATTTGACGATTTGTGTAATCGAAAATTTATATAGAATTTTGTAGGACAAGAAGTAGAAAAGTTTAAAAAAAATTTCAACAATATAGAAACGAACTCGGCTTTAACTTAGGTCGAGTTTTTTATCCAAAACATTTTACATTCACATGACTAAAAAGCACGTTGAACTATGGAGTAGCTGTTTAGCTATTATTAAAGACAATCTTAATGAAGCATCGTACAATACATGGTTCGAGCCGATTGTTCCTGTAAGTTATGA
>JBDHYS010000145.1:0-5028 GCA_039811505.1 Paludibacteraceae bacterium
GTCGAGCAGAATTACTGAATCGCGTATCGTACAATTGTCAATTTGGAGGAAAATCAAGTGATAAAATTTAATTTGCAGATTAATTGAATTTAAAATGTGAAAAATTATTTAGGACTTATTTGTCTTTTATTTAATTTTATTTATACCTTTGTTTTTTGAAATCAATTGAAATATCAAATTTAGTAGTGAATTTGATTGTTATTGTTTTGATTTATATATGTTTATAAGATTTTTTATTAAAAAATAGATAATTTCCAAAATCTTTTAATCAGTTTTAAAAACTAATTTTTTCAAAAACTATGGACAAAAAACAAAAAAAACTTTGGGGGATTTTCGCCGCAGTAATTGTGTTGTCTTTTGGTGTTCTTCTCTATTATGGAAAAGAAATTTACCAACAAGCACCTCCAATTCCAAAGCAAGTTGTCAATAAAAATGGCGAAGTTGTTTATTCAGAAACAGACATTAAAAACGGTCAAAATGTTTGGCAAAGTACGGGTGGTCAGGAGCTTGGTTCTGTTTGGGGACACGGTTCGTATGTAGCGCCCGATTGGACTGCAGATCGTTTGCATCGTGAAGCTTTGATTATGCTTGATTTGATTGCAAACGAAACGTATCAAAAAAAATACGATGAACTTTCTCATTCTGAGAAAAATGTGGTGGAACTCGAATTGCAACAGGACATTCGAAAAAACACGTATGATCCTGCAACCGGAATCATCACCATTTCTTCTAACAGAGAAGCGGCTGCAAAAGAGTTAGAAATTTATTACTCAAAACTTTTCACAGACGATCCTGAATTTGATCAATTAAGAAAAGATTATGCAATGCGTACCAATACGCTTGAAGATCCGGTTCGTTTGAAAGAATTAAATGCTTTCTTCTTCTGGGCAACTTGGGCAACTGTAACTGAACGTCCAAATCAAGAAATTTCTTACACACACAATTGGCCTAATGAAAAACTTGTAGGAAATAATCCTACTACATCGCTCTATTTGTGGTCGGATGTAAGTGTTATTGCCTTGATTTTATTCATCGGTATTCTTGTTGCTTTCCACGCTGTATCAAGAAAAGATGAAGAACTTCCACTTCCAAAAGAAGACCCACTTATTGGTGGAAAAGTAACTCACAGTATGTCGTTATTGCGTAAATATTTCTGGATTGTAAGTGCGTTGATGTTGGCACAAGTCGGACTTGGAATAATTACTGCTCACTATGGTGTGGAAGGACAAGGATTGTATGGAATTCCGTTAGAAAAATTATTGCCATACAGCGTTACGCGTACTTGGCACACTCAATTGGCTATTTTCTGGATTGCTACGGCTTGGTTGGGAACGGGGCTTTATGTGGCACCTTCTTTGACTGGAAAAGATCCAAAATTTCAAGTTTTCGGAGTTAATTTCCTTTTCTATGCGTTGCTTGTAATCGTTGTTGGTTCTATGATTGGACAATGGTTGGGAATTATGCAAAAATTAGGATATGTTGAGTATTTCTGGTTTGGTCATCAAGGTTATGAATATGTAGATTTAGGTCGTTTCTGGCAATTATTCTTATTTGTAGGATTATTGGTATGGTTGATTTTAATGATTCGTCCGCTGATTCCGGTAATCAAATCGAAAAACGAAAATAAAAACTTAATTTATCTTTTCTTAATTTCTTGTGCCTCGATTGCACTGTTTTACGGTGCCGGCTTGATGTGGGGACAACACACGAATCTTGCCATCGCTGAATATTGGAGATGGTGGGTAGTTCATCTTTGGGTAGAAGGATTCTTTGAAGTTTTTGCTACAGTTGTGGCAGCTTTCTTATTTGTAAGATTGGGTTTGCTTCGCTCAAAAACGGCTATTGTAAGTGTACTTCTTTCAAATATCATTTTCTTGTCAGGAGGAATTATTGGAACTTTCCATCACCTTTATTTCTCAGGAACTCCTACGGCTGTAATGGCTTTTGGTTCTGTTTTTAGTGCTCTTGAAGTTGTTCCTTTGACTTTAATCGGATTTGAAGCGTATGAAAACTATAGAATAAGTAAAGAAAAAGGCTGGTTGAATGATTACAAATGGCCCATTATGTATCTTGTATCTGTTTCATTCTGGAACTTCTTGGGAGCAGGAGTTTTTGGGTTCTTAATCAATCCTCCAATTTCTTTATACTTTGTTCAAGGATTAAACACAACGCCACTTCACGGACACACAGCTTTATTTGGAGTGTATGGGTTTTTAGGAATTGCATTGATGTTGTTTGTGCTTCGCAGTATTTATCGCGATGTAGAATGGAACGAAAAACTAATGAAAGTTGGTTTTTGGGGAATGAACATCGGATTGTTGTTGATGGCATTGTTAAGTTTGCTTCCAATTGGAATTTGGCAAGCTGTAGAAAGTATGCAACACGGAATGTGGTATGCTCGTTCAGCTGAATTAATGCAACAGCCAGCAATGATAACTTTAAAATGGTTGCGTACAATTGGTGATATTATTTTAGCAGTTGGAATGGTAGCATTGGTTTATTTTGTATTCCATTTAAGCCTAAAACACAAAACTATTTGGCAAAAAGAACATCCAAATGGCGAATAAAATTTGAGATTATTTTTTAAAAAGTAATAAAATCTAAAAGAGATTGATCGTTTATAGGTCAATCTCTTTTGCTTTGAATTGTGCAATTCTCTATTTATATCCGCTGTTTGAAATATATATTTTTCACTTCTTTATGTCAATTGAAAATTATCTTGTAATTTTGCAAGTATAAGTATAATGATGAAATTTGAAAACGAATGAATTTAGAAACAGAATTAAAAATTGCGATTGTTGATATTGTGGAATATTTGTATCAAACACAAATAACACAGGATATTGTTCAATTTCAGAAAACCAAAAAAGAATTTGAAGGAGATATAACGTTGGTTGTTTTTCCTTTTGTAAAAATATCAAAGAGATCACCTGAACAAACTTGTCAAGAAATAGGGGAGAATTTAAAAGATAAAATTGAGTTTATTTCTGATTTTAATGTGATAAAAGGATTCTTAAATATCTCGATTTCAACTGATTTTTGGCTACAACAACTCAATGTGATTTCCAAAGATAAAAATTTTGGAGAAAAAGTAGCTGATGAAAACAGCGATTTGATGATGATAGAATATTCATCTCCCAACACAAACAAACCGCTTCATTTAGGACATATTCGAAACAATCTTTTGGGATTTAGCATTGCTGAAATTCAAAAAGCAAACGGGTGGAAAGTTGTGAAAACAAACATTGTAAACGACAGAGGCATTCATATTTGTAAATCGATGCTTGCTTGGCAACTTTTTGGAAATGGAGAAACCCCCGAAACAAGAAAAATAAAAGGCGATCATTTGGTTGGTGAATATTATGTAGCATTTGACAAAGCATATAAAGCTGAAATAAAATCACTTATGGAAGGTGGAATGTCTGAAGAGGAGGCAAAAAAAGAAGCTCCACTTATCAAACAAGCACAAGAAATGTTGCTGAAATGGGAACAAGGCGATGCTGAAATCCGCCAACTTTGGCAAACAATGAATGGTTGGGTTTATAAAGGATTTGACGAAACATACAAAGAATTGGGTGTAGATTTTGATAAAATATATTATGAGTCAGAAACTTACACTGAAGGAAAATCGAAAGTAGAAGAAGGTGTTGAAAAAAATATCTTTTACAAGCGAGAAGATGATTCGGTTTGGGCTGACTTAACTTCTGACGGATTAGATGAAAAATTGCTCCTTCGTGCCGATGGAACTTCGGTTTATATGACACAAGATATTGGAACGGCAAAACTTCGTTACGATGAATATCCGATAAAAAAAATGGTGTATGTGGTTGGAAATGAGCAAAATTATCATTTTCAAGTTCTTTCTATTTTATTGGATAAATTGGGTTTTGAATGGGGAAAAGATTTGGTTCATTTTTCGTATGGAATGGTCGAATTGCCCGAAGGAAAAATGAAGAGTAGGGAAGGAACAGTCGTTGATGCAGATGCTTTGGTTGCCGAGATGATTGCAACTGCCAAAAACACATCTGAAGAATTGGGAAAACTCGATGGAATTTCAGAAAAGGAGGCAAATGAAATAGTAAGAATGGTCGGTTTGGGAGCATTGAAATATTTTATTTTGAAAGTAGATCCTCGAAAAAATATGACATTTAATCCGAAAGAATCGATTGATTTTAATGGAAATACAGGACCGTTTATTCAATATACACACGCCAGAATTTGCTCGGTATTAAGAAAAGCAGATGAACAAAAAATTGATTATTCAAATTTGAATAATCTCCAATTTGAAGTTTCCGAAAAAGAAAAATACTTAATTCAACTGCTGACTGAATATCCAAACATTGTGCAACAAGCAGGATTGGAATTTAGTCCGGCGTTGATTGCAAATTATATTTACGAACTCGTAAAAGAATACAATCAATTCTACCACGATTTTTACATACTTCGTGAAGAAAATGAAGATTTGAAAACATTCCGTTTGTTGCTTTCAGAAACAATTGCCACTGTAATTAAAAAAGGGATGAAGTTGCTCGGAATTGGAGTTCCGGACAGAATGTAATATTTTATGCTAAAAAGAATTTGATATGAAACACAATTTTGTAAAAGTTGCATCGGCTGTTCCAAATTTGCAAGTGGTAAATTGTTTTTTCAATGTGTCGAAAATTGAAGAATTAATCTTTGACGCCCATTCAAAAAGTGCTAAAATTGTTTGTTTTCCGGAATTATGTGTAACCGGAGCAACTTGTGGTGATATTTTCTTTCAGGAGCAACTTCAAGAGAGTGCTCTTGCAGGATTGCATTCACTTATTGAAAACACATCACGCTCAGATATTACTGCAGTTGTTGGAATGCCATTGATGGTAGAAAATAAATTGCTAAATGTGGCAGTCGTTTTTTCACAGGGAAAAATTGATGGAATTGTTCCAAAAATTCATTTATCATACAAAGAAAAAAGGTGGTTTACCGAATGGGATGTAAATTTGGAGAAAAAAATTGAGATAAACGGACAATCGATTCTTGTTTCGTGTA
>JBDHYS010000146.1:0-5027 GCA_039811505.1 Paludibacteraceae bacterium
GTTCATCCAAGTTCTTCCCGTGCGAGTTGGAAGTCCAATTCCAAAACTGATTGTGTAATCATTTGGTTGAATCTGATTGTTCACTTTGTAATATTGATTGCTTGTATTAAAACCAACACGGTACTTTATCCGATCAGAATAACGGCGTCCACTTGGGTCATTTGCATATTCTGCTCCAAATCCAATGGATGTTCGATTATTCAATGAATCTTTTGTGTTGAAATAAAGCACTTCACCCCAATTTTCTTGTTGAAAATCTACTCCAACAGTCAGTTTTTTGTCAAAAGTGTAATTTGCACCTACGCCCAATGTCATCGGAAGTTCAAATCCGTTGTTGAAAGTAAGCGTGTCGCTTCTTAGTTGTGATGTATATGTGCCATTCAGTTTTTGTTTTTGCTCAAAAATTGCTCCAATGGTAACATCGTGTTTTTTAGCAAACGTATTGTAAATTTGCATTCCATAGCGAAGTCGAATGTCAGAAACTTTTATTCTGTTTATCACTGTTGTTGATGATATGGATTGGACTGGAAAAAGTAATGAACGGGAATTGCTCATTTCGCCAAAAAGATAATAAGTGTTCAAACCAATCGATATGTGATTGAAAAGATTTGCAGAAAATCCACCATAAACTTGTGAAAGTCCGCCGTTTCCGTTAAACGACCGAATAAAAGGAATTTTTGTGTTGTCAACAGTTTCATTTGGAAGCAATAATGTATCCGAACTGTTAAAATTATATCCTGTGTATGAATATGGCAACATTCCAACACTCATTCCAAGCCATTTTGCCAATGGAAATCGAAGTGTTAGATAATCAAGATTTGCTGTAAACGAGTTGTTATGAGTGTTTTTATCAGAAAATCTGGAAATTAATCCCGAACCGGCCATATCAAGCATAAAAGTAAGACTGTCCACACTTGAATAAGATGCAGGATTAATAGCGTTAATCGTATTTTTAGAACGATTAGCAAAAGCCACATTTCCCATCGCCTTTAGTTCGTTGGGTGCACCTTTTGAAAATTCGCCAAAACCAAAACGTGTGTAAGGTGAATTGGTGTTAATTTGTGAAACAGCATTTTGAGTGCAAAAAATAAGTGCTACTGCAAAATAAAAAATGGTTCGTTTATTCATTCGATACAATATCTTGTAAAAATATGTGAGAGCAATATATAACTATAAAATCATCTTTTCAATTGGGATAACCAAAATCCCTTCGGCTCCGAGTTCTTTTAATTTGGCAATGATTTCCCAAAAATCTTTTTCCCGAATGACTGCGTGAAGCGAACTCCAACCCTCTTTTGCTAACGGCATAATTGTAGGACTTTTCATTCCGGGGATAATTTCACAAATTCCTTTTAGGTTTTCAGTTGGAACGTTCATCAGCACATATTTTTTGTCGTTGGCAGTAAGAACAGCTTCGATACGGAATATCAATTCATCAAGTAAAGCCTGTTTTTCTTCTGAAAGATTGGGTTGGGCAATAAGCACGGCTTCCGAATGTAAAACTACTTCTACTTCCTTTAGTTGATTTGTAATAAGCGTGCTACCGGAACTCACAATGTCAAAAATGGAATCAGCCAAACCTATTCCGGGAGCAATTTCCACCGAACCCGTAATCAGATGAATATCTGCTTTAATATTGTTTTTGAATAAAAAATTTTTTAAAATTTCAGGATAAGATGTAGCAATTGTTTTTCCATTGAACCATTCTAAACCACTGTATTTTTCAGATTTTGGAATTGCCAAAGAGAGACGGCATTTACTAAAACCTAATTTTTTAACTATCTTGACCGTTTTGTCTTTTTCAAAACATTCGTTTTCACCAACAATGCCAATATCAGCAATGCCATCAGCAACCGATTGTGGAATGTCGTCATCTCGAAGAAAAAGTACTTCAAGGTCGAAGTTTTTTGCGGGTAAAAGGAGCAATCTTTTGTTGGATTCCAAACGAATGCCCACCTCTTTTAGCAAACCGATCGAATCTTCGTTTAATCTCCCTTTTGTTTGTATAGCAATTCGAAGCATTGTTTTCAAAAATTTTCAGCAAAGATACGAATATTTTTTAGACCTAATGTATTGAAACTTGATATGAACCAAATCTTCTTTATTCCAGGACAGAAAACTTCAACGACTTCGTGCAAATTGAAATAGAAAAAAATGAAAGTTAAATAAGTTTTTATTCAAATTAATGTAATCACTTCTTTTTTATTCTATCGGGATGGTACGTCTAATTTTTTGGTCGAGTGATGTAAGGGTTTCAGTAGTTGCAACGCCGGGTATTTCTTGAATTTTTCCGTTGAGCAAATCCATTAAATGTTCGTCGTTTTTTGCATACATTTTTATCAGAATAGTGTATGTTCCTAATGTATAGTGAGATTCTACCACTTCGGGAATTTGATCTAAAGCATCTACCACTTCTTTATACATAGATGCACGTTCGAGTGTAATTCCGATGTAAACGCACAATTGAAATCCGAGTAATTTTGGATTTACATGGTATCCGGAGCCATTAATTGCTCCTAAATCCATCAATCGTTGCACTCGTTGATGAATTGCAGCTCTTGAAACGCCGCACTCTTCTGCCACTTCTTTAAAAGGTTTTCGAGCATTCTGAGAGATTATCTTTAAAATCTTTCTATCCAATTTGTCAATTTTTTCCATATCAACTCAATTTTTATCATTTTGAAAGCAAAATTAGAATAAAAACTACACAAAACAAACATTTTGACAAAAATAATTGAAAATATTGATTAAAATTCGGATTGTTCTTCTTTTTTGATATTTTTTTCCTCATAAATATTAAAATACCAATAAAAATAAGTTTTTTTATCATTATTTTATCAAAACAATCAATTTTAAATGCTTTTTTTCGAATATTTATGATTTTTATTTGCATTAATTAAAAAATTAGCTACCTTTGCTTACTTTTTAACACACTGATTTATCTTAATTGAGAAGATAGAGAGAACGAGATAAAGTCGTTCCCTTTTTTTTGTTTTGTAAGGTTTTATAAATCTGTGAATAAATTTAAATTGAAAATATGAGAAAAATTGTACTCCTTTTTTCCCTGATTTTTGTCTTTTCAGCTACTATTTGGGGGCAATCGGGAAAATCGACCGGTATTGTAGTGGATGATCAAGGCGAACCGCTTATTGGAGTGGTTGTAACAGCAAAAGAAAATCCTCAAATTAAAGTTTTAACCAATTTAGATGGTAAGTTTCAATTGGGAAATGAATGGCTTTCTAAAAAGATTGTAATTACCTATTTTGGTATGAACAAATTGGAAGTTACTTTCACCGCCAACGGGCGTTATGTTATGAGTTCTGAGTCGATTGCATTGAGCGAAGTGGTTGTAACCGGAATGACTTCATCAGACAGACGTTTGTTTACTGGTTCTACTACGAAAATTGATGCTTCCAAAGCTAAATTAGATGGTGTAGCGGATATCAGTCGTTCATTAGAAGGACGGATTGCTGGTGTTTCTGTGCAAAACGTATCGGGCACATTTGGTACTGCACCGAAAATCCGCGTTCGGGGTGCAACTTCTATTTACGGAAATTCCAAACCGCTTTGGGTTGTGGATGGAATTGTGGTGGAAGATGCTATCGATATTTCGAGCGATGATTTGTCATCAGGAAATGCTGAAACATTGATTTCATCAGCTATTGCCGGAATAAACGCAGACGATATTGAAAGTATTCAGGTGTTAAAAGACGGTTCGGCTACCTCAATTTATGGCGCTCGTGCTATGAGTGGCGTTATTGTGGTAACAACCAAACGTGGTAAAAAAGGGACAAGCACACTTAATTATACAAGTGAACTTACCATGCGTTTAAAACCAAGTTACAGAGATTTTAATATCTCAAATTCTCAAGAACAGATGGGAATTTACAAAGAATTGGAACAAAAAGGCTGGTTGGAATTTGCTTCACTTGCATCTTCAAGTAGTACGGGTGTGTATGGTAAAATGTACGAACTAATTGATACGTATGTGGGTCAAGATAGCAACGGAAATCCAATCTATGGTTTGGCTAATACTACTAAAGCTAAAAATGATTATTTAAGATTAGCCGAATTTAGAAATACAGATTGGTTTGATTTGTTATTTAATAATAGTGTAATGCAAAATCACTCTGTCAGTTTTTCGAGTGGAACAGAAAAGTCATCGCATTATATGTCTTTATCGGCGATGCTCGATCCGGGTTGGACAAAATCAAGCAATGTGCAACGTTATACATTTAACACAAATGGCTCGTATAAACTGAGTGATGCACTCGAAATTAAAGTACAGGGAAGTGCTTCACATCGTGGACAAAAAGCTCCCGGAACACTTAACAGAGAAACAGACGTGGTTTCCGGAGAAGTAAAACGCGGATTTGATATTAATCCTTATTCATTTGCAATGAATACTTCTCGCACGTTAGATCCAAATACAGTTTATAGAAGAAATTACGCACCGTTTAATATTTTCCACGAATTAGACCACAATTATATTGATTTATTAGTTGATGATTTAAAATTTCAAGCAGATTTGACGTGGCGTATTTTATCAGGATGGAGTGCAACGGCTTTGGGCTCTCTTCGCTATCAAACTTCTTCACAAGAGCATTTTATTCACGACCGCTCCAATATGGCGATGGCTTATCGTGCCGGAACACAATATGGTGAAGGCGGTGAAAACGAAACGATTAGAGAAGTAAACCCATATTTATATCGTGATCCAGACAATCCGCAAGCAACAAAAGAATCGGTTTTGCCAAAAGGTGGAATTTATGACCGTACAAATTACGAATTAATGAGTACCGACTTCCGTCTTTCAACAAGTTACAGCAATGAATTTGATGAAGGAAAACATACATTAAATTTATACGGCGGTATGGAACTAAACTCCACATCAAGAGATAGAATCTGGGGAAGATTTTGGGGTGTTCAATACGATAACGGAATGAGTTCGTTCTTTGATCTAAGTGTTTTCAAACAAAGTAAAGAGGAAAATTCTACTTAATACTCTTTCAGTGCAACTGTGAAAA
>JBDHYS010000147.1:0-5014 GCA_039811505.1 Paludibacteraceae bacterium
ATGTAAGCTTGAGCATTCCCACTGATTTTTTTTCCTTCAATTACCAAATCATTTCTTCCTGTAAATTCAGCCGTAACTCCCAATGTTGCCAAAGCATCAATCACCGGTTTTGAAAAAGTTTTGAAATCGAAATCGGAACCTTTGTTTTCACTGGAAATAATGGTGTAGTTCAGATTATTCAAATCGTGATAAACAGCACCACCTCCCGAAATTCTTCGTATCACATGAATATTGTTGTTTTTTACATATTCAGGATTGATTTCTTCAATAGTATTTTGATGTTTTCCAACAATAATGGAGGGCTCATTTATCCAAAGAATAAACACTTTATCAAGATGTCCCAATTTTTTGAAACAATACTCTTCTAAAGCAATATTATAATCGGGTTTGGTTGATTTGTTAACAATGTAAATCATATTGTATCTTTTTTTCTCATAAAACAAACGCAACTCCGCCTTAAAAATTATTTCTATAGACAGAGTTGCATTAATTTTTAAAATTTACAATGGTTATTTTGCCTTTTTAGGTAAATGAACAGCTTCGCCAAGCACATCAGCACACGCTTCAAACAATGCTTCTGAATAGGTTGGATGTCCGTAAATTGTTTTAATAACTTCATCAACTGTAATTTCCATCTCCATAATCAACGATGCTTGGTTGATTATTTCAGCTGCTGCCGGACCCACAATGTGGACACCAAGAATTTCACCGTATTTGTTGTCGGCGATTACTTTCACAAAACCGGTGCTTTCACCCGAAGCAAGTGCACGTCCGTTTGCTGCAAAATTAAATCTACCGATACGGATATCGTATCTTTCACGAGCTTCTTGTTCTGTTAGTCCAACCATTGCTACCTCTGGAAGTGTGTAAACAACAGACGGAGAAGAATGAAGTTTCAATTCTCTGTGATTTCCTTTTACTGCGTTATCGGCAGCAACTTCACCCATACGGAATGCAACGTGAGCCAACATTTTAATGCCGTTTATATCGCCCGGAGCGTAAATTCCTTTTACGCTTGTTTCCATATAGCGGTCAACTTTTATTTTTCCACGTTCCATTTCAAATTCTAAATTACCAATTCCCTCCATATCGGGCATTCGACCTACTGAAAGAAGTGCTTTGTCGGCAATTATTGAATCTCCATTTTCTGTTTTTATTTCAACTTTACCATTTTTATCGGCAATTTCGGTAATTTTTGTTGAAGTAAGGATTTTTACACCTTTTCTTTTCAAAAGTCCTGTAAGTACTTCTGATGCTTCAATATCAATTCCCGGAATAATTCTATCCATTGCCTCAAGTACAGTTATTTTAGAGCCAAGTTCTCCAAAAGCTTGTGCCATTTCAATTCCAATAACTCCACCACCGATAATTGCCAATGTTTCCGGCAATTCTTCTAATGCTAAAAGAGCATCGCTTGAAAGTACACCTGGATGATTAATACCCGGAATATTGATAGCAGATACTTTTGAACCACCGGCTAAAATGATTTTATCCCCTTTTATGATTTTTGAATCATCAACAACAACATCTTTGTTCTTATTGATTTTTGCAACTCCTTTGAAAATATCCACTTTATTGCTGCGAAGAAGTGCTTCAACGCCACCTGTAAGTTTTTTTACAACGGCATTTTTATGTTGAACTACTTTTGGCATATCCACTTTGAAATTGGTGCTTTCAAGTACAATTCCTCTTGAAGCTGCCATTTGTAAACTTTCAATTATCTCTCCACTTTTAAGATAAGTTTTTGTAGGAATACAACCCACATTTAAACAAGTGCCACCAAAAACATTTTTCTCCACAATGGCAACTTTTGCTCCGTGCTGAGCAGCTCTGATTGCTGCTACATAGCCGGCAGGACCTCCACCAATTACGATCACATTGTATGAGTCTTCAAGTCGCGTAAGCGATTTTTCTGCATGTTCATCTTCTGTTTGTACTGGAGCTTCTTCTTGTGGTGCAGCAGGTACAATTTCTTCGCCTTCATTTCCAATATAACCAATTACAGTCGTAATAGGAACCATTTCGCCTTCGTGATGTGTGATTTTTAGCAATACACCCGATGCTTCCGCTTCCAATTCCATGCTGGTTTTATCGGTCATAATTTCCAAAATTATTTCACCCGATTCAACTTTATCTCCCTCTTTTTTCAACCATTTTACAATTTGCCCTTCGGTCATGTCAATTCCGGCTTTGGGCATAATTATTTCGTGAGCCATATCCTTATAAGTATTTAATTTCTGTTATTCGTTTAATCATATTAATAATGAAAGTGGATTTTCAAGCAATTGCTTCAAATCTGTCATAAATTTTGCTGCTGCTAATCCATCAATTATGCGGTGATCGCTCGTTAAACCCATCTTCATAATTGGACGAATTACGGCTTCTCCATTTTTCACAACAAGCGTCTCTTTTGTTGTAGCTACGCTTAATATAGCTGCATTGGGTTGATTGATTATTGCTGTGAAATTATCCACTCCGTACATTCCCAAATTACTAATCGTAAATGTACTGCCAGCTTGCTCATCGGGAAGAAGTTTTTTGGAAATAGTTCGTTCTGTAACGTCTTTCAAAGCAGTAACCAATTCGCTAAGGGACATTTTATCGGCGTTTTTTACCACCGGAACTAATAATCCATCGTCCATTCCAACTGCCATTGCTAAATTTACATAATTATGGAAAGTAATTTCTGTTGCTTCTGGATTGAGACTTGCATTGATGTATTTGTGTTTCATCAATGTTTTTATCACTGCAAAAGAGATTAAATCTGTTACAGTAAGTTTTTTATCCGTCTTTTCTTTGATAGGATCAAGTAGGTTTTTACGCAAAGCCAACAATTCTGTCATATCAATTTCCCATGTTTGAATAAAGGAAGGAATTGAAAAATAGCTTTCGGACATCCGTTTTGCTATTATTTTCCTCATCATTGACATTGGAAGTGTTTCTGTTTCTTGAGCGACTACAGCTGGCGTTGTTTCCACCGGAAGTTTTGACGCTTTTGATGGGGTAGTTATAATTTGTTTGGTAACGCCCGAAACATTTCTTGCAGGTTTTGTTGCTTCTTCAAAATCATCACGTGTTAATTGTGCTTTAAGTACAGGGTCTGAAATGAGTAGCAGGACATCTTCTTTCATAATTTTTTCATTATGTCCTGTCCCTTTTATCCCATTCAAACTAATATTGTGTGCATCGGCTATTCGTTGTGCAAGTGGTGAAATGTGAACTTTCCCTTGAAAATTCCAACCAGCAACGTCTTCTTTGTGAATCCTACCTTTGTAGCCGGAACCGGTTACGTTGGTAAGTTTCACTCGCATACGTTTTGCTAAAACCCTTGCGGCAGGAGTAGCCCGTATTAATAATCTTTCTTCCATCCTTTGTTTATCGTTTGTTTGCCAATTTTAGAATGTATTTTTTGATTCGCTCAACGCTTGGAATCATTGCTGCTTCAAGAGTTGCGTTGTATGGAATTGGAACGTCTTCACCGGCAAGACGAAGAATGCGAGCATCTAAAAAGTCAAACGCATCACTTTCTGCAATCATAGCGGCAATTTCTCCAATGAAACCACCTGTTTTATGCGCATCGTTTACTAAAAGAACTCGTCCAGTCTTTTTCACAGAAGTAAGAATTGCTTCTTTGTCCAATGGGATTAATGTCATTAAATCGACCACTTCAACACTTACACCATCTGTTTCACGAACTTCGTCAGCTGCTTTTAAAACTCTTTCAAGCATTCTTCCATACGTTACAACAGTAACATCTTTTCCTTCTCTTTTTATATCTGCTTTTCCAAGTGGAACCGTAAATTCTGGATCGAGCGGAACTTCCCCTTTCATATTGAATTGGGCTTTGTATTCTAAGAAAATAACGGTGTTGTTATCACGAACAGCTGATTTCAAAATTCCTTTTACATCAGCCGGAGTTCCTGGAGCTACCACTTTTAATCCCGGAATGTGTGTAAACCAAGCTTCGAGTGATTGTGAGTGTTGAGCAGCTGCACCAACTCCCGAACCGGCAGCACAACGAAACACAACAGGCACTTCTCCTTTTCCACCAAACATATATCTTGTTTTTGCAGCTTGATTCACAATATTGTCCATCATAAAACCGATAAAGTCCATAAATGTTACATCAATAATTGGACGTAATCCTGTCATTGCTGCACCAACTGCACATCCTGAAATGGCATTTTCTGAAATAGGTGTATCGCGAACACGTTCTTTTCCAAATTCTTCCAACATTCCTACTGAAGTTCCGAAATCTCCACCGAAAATTCCCACATCTTCTCCCATTAAAAACACATTTTCATCTCTGCGCATCTCCTCAGACATCGCTAAAATGATAGCATCTCTGACAGACATTACTTTTGTTTCCTTTTCCATTTTATATTGTAGTTTTTATTTTTTACGATTTATAATTATTTTATTCTTCTTAATCTGCAAAAACATCTTCGAAAGCACTTTCCAATGAAGGCTCCGGACTTTCCATTGCAAATTTTACTGAACCTTCAACAACTTCCATTGAGTCGCTGTCAATTTTGTTCAATTCTTCTTCGGTAGCAATATTGTTCTCTATCAATTGTTGTTTGAATTTAATAATCGGATCTTTTTTCTTCCATTCGTCCACTTCTGCTTTTGTTCTGTATTTGCCAGGATCTGAAGTAGAGTGTCCGTACCATCTGTAGGTGATTGATTCTACCAAAACGGGTCCGTTTCCATCCCGAACGTAATCTATCAGTTCCGTAAATTTGTTATATACTTGCATTAAATCGTTTCCGTCTTCAATAAAATGACCGGGGATTCCGTATGAACTTGCACGTTTGTAATTGTAATCAATGTTGATAACGCTTTCAATCGGCGTACTAATTCCGTATTGATTATTAATGGAATAGAAAATTACGGGAAGTTTCCAAATTGAAGCCATATTAAGCGTCTCGTGAAAAGCTCCTTCGTTTACGGCACCGTCTCCAAAAAAGCAAATTACGATTTTACCTGTTTTTTTCATTTTTTGCGTAAGAGC
>JBDHYS010000148.1:0-4995 GCA_039811505.1 Paludibacteraceae bacterium
TTTTTGCATCGGGAAAATGTTTGAAAGCTTTTTCGCTGTATCTCCAATCCACATCGCAAAGTGCAACGATATTCTCTTTCGACATGTTTTTCAATACTGCAAAGCCTCTTCCTCCAACTCCAACTCCGGCGATATTTAACTTATCGCTTGGTGCAATGTGTCCATAGTTTTTCCCAAGGATTGAAGATGGAGCAATCGTAAGTCCAGCTGCTGAAATGGCACCGGCTTTTAGAAATTTTCTTCTTGACATTTTTGACATAAGTAAAATTTTTAAGGGTTAATTAATTCGTTTAATTGTTTAATGTTTAATGTTTAATGTTTAATGTTTAATGTTTAATGCTTATTATCCACGCACGATTTCTTCCTTTTCGGCATCCCAATACATTGTTCGTCCTTCAAGATATGCTCTTGTCCCCATGTGGGCAGTGATGGCTTCTTGAAATCCTTCTTCAATTCCGCAAGAAGTTTTTTCTCCTGTTCGGATGCAATCTATCCATTCTTTGAGATGAAGAAATGTGGTGTTGTATCGTTTCCCATTTACATAGGAATAGAGCAAACCTCGCTCGGCAAAATAGAGTTGCGTTGCTGATGAAATGGCATCTAAATCTTTCTGTCCGGGCTGATATGAGAAAAATGGTTTTCCGGGTTTGATAATGCCTTTTTCAATCTGACTTTTATATTTTTCTGATTGTGGGTCGGCATATAGAGTGATTGCATTTCCAATTTCCATGGTGGCTTCGCGTCCCATAAATTTTCGCGGTCTTTTAAATTGACTTGCTAATGTAGCAGAATAGAGCAAAGCCAAATTTTTATCTTTGTATTCAAAAGTTGTTTGCAACACATCGGGAACAGTTCTACCGTCTTTAAAATAATATACTCCTCCGGACGAAGTAGCAGAATCCGGAATACCGATATTCATCATTTGATTGATAGCATCGTATTCGTGAGTTAATAAATCGCCACTTAATCCTGTGCTGTAATCCCACCAACAACGCCAACGGAAAAATCGTTCTAAACTAAATTTATTTCTTTCTTCCGGACCAATGTATTTTGCCAATCCGTTTGAAGTCATATAATCCAAATATTCTTTTATTCGGTCATCGTTTCCTTCAAATTGTTTCCAATCGATTGTTTTGGGGTTGGCATCTGGATGGATTGGATAAACCCACGCTCCATTTGGGTCGTTGCGATTGGTACTTATTTCAATTAAAGTAACTTGCCCCAACATTCCCTTTTCAATAATCTCTTTTCCTCTTTTGTTTGTTTCTATTTGTCGGTTTTGGTGTCCTAATTGAAACGTAATTTTACTGTTTTGTACCATATCACGAATCATATAGGTTTCTGGAACTGTCCACGACATTGGTTTTTCCACATAAATATGTTTTCCTGCTTTAACAGCATCCATCACCATAGTTCCATGCCAATGGTCGGGTGTGGCAATTATTACCGCGTCTACATCGGGCGAAGCCAACAAATCTTTGTAATTAAAATAACGTTTTGGAGCTTCGGCACGTTTTCCGTTTTTTCCTTCTCGGTATAAATTTGAGCCGGCAAGAATTGCACGTTCTGCGTAAGCATCAAAAATATCACACACTGCAGTAATGCGGATTCGTAAATCTTCTTGCTCCATAAAATCTTTATAACGTGTGTCTTGTGTGTTCTCTTTTGCTGCCGATTTGAGTTCTTCCACTTTTTCGGGTGTAGCAAAACCAATGTCTCTCATCAGATCGATTCCTCTTAATCCTGCTCCGATAACACCGATTCTGATCACTTCGCCGTCTGTAATTTCTGTGGGTTGAGGCAATTCTTGAAATTGAATCAAATCGGAAATAAAACGGTTTGTACGCTCTTTTTGAGCTTTTTTATACACTCCGTAAGCCATTACACCTAAAACAGGTATTCCTGCTAATGTTTTGAGTGTGTCTCTTCTTCCTTTCGAGATTTTTTCCTCTTGTTGTGCGTTGTTTTCGTTTGTATCTTTCTCTATTGTTGACATCGCTGTTGAGTTCTTAATTTTAATTTTTACAAAATATTCTTTCAATTCCCACTCTTTTGGCAGTCGGAAAAACATATAAAACTAAAAGTGAAAAAATCATCACTACATTTTTATTTATCCACAAATAAGAGCCTTCTGCCGGAAGCATATAATTTGTATCAATCAAAGCCGGATGCGATAAATAATACATAATCAATAATAAAAGTGCCCCGATGTAACTTATTTTTTCAAATAAACCGAGTATTATTAATAATCCAATTAGTATTAGTCCGAAAATATTGATATAATCTATCAGCAACATTACTGTTGGGTTTTGGGTGAGGAGTTTGAATAAATCTTCAAAAATTCCTTGTGAATCAATTAGATATGCGTAAGAAGACCAGCCGTGGGATAATAATTTGGCAACTCCTTCGTACAAAAAATACCAACCTATTGCAAAGCGTAATAGAACTAAAAAAACGAGTTGAAATCGAGAATAAACGATAGGGTCTGTTTTTGACATAGAATTAATGTAAAGTTTTCAAGATATTAAAAAAAATTCTTACAAAGCTAACAATAATTCTGTTTATTTAATCCAATTTTAATGAATATTTTAATTTTTAAGAGAAAGATGTTTTTTTATTTTATAAACAATGTGATTGTATTAAAAAAATTTATATATTTGTATATTTGAAACGAAACCATAAATAATACAATATGAAATATCTAACCACAGAGATAAAATATGTCGAATATCTTTCAAATGAGATTCCGGCTGAATATATTCAACTGATAGAAGAGGCAAAAAGGCAGACCGAAAATGCGTATGCAATATATTCAAAATTTCATGTGGGTGCTGCTTTGCTTTTGGAAAACGGAAAGATTATAGGCGGAAATAATCAAGAAAATTCGGCATCTCCATCTGGTTTATGTGCTGAAAGAACGGCACTTTTTTATGCTAATTCACAATTTCCAAATGTGGCTGTGAAAGTGCTTGCCGTGGCAGCATTTACAGATGGCAAATTTCTTACGAACCCGATTACTCCGTGTGGAAGTTGCAGGCAAGTGATGTTAGAAACAGAAAACAGATTTGATACACCAATCAAAATAATCTTGTATGGAACAGAAAAAACCTACATTCTTGATGGGGTAACTTCATTGCTTCCTTTTAGTTTTGGGAAGAGCAGTTTGTTGCAAAAGTAGAATTTTTACTAAAATCGATCGCTTATGAAAAGCAAAATAGTATTTGAATATCCTTTAAAAAATGCTTCTGTGCAGATTTTATGGATGATGATTGGGACACCGTTAGGATTAGCTGAATGGTTTTCTGATGGCGTAACTGTTGCAAAGGACGAGTTTACCTTCTCTTGGGATGATAATTATGAAACAGCCGTTCTTATCAATAAGAAAGAATTAAAATATATCCAATTTCAATGGGAAGAAGACAAAGGAACCGATGCTTATTTTGAAATGAGAATTTTGCAGCCCGATTTGAGCAACAGCGTAAGTTTGCAAATTACGGAATTTATTGAGGAAAACAATGTCGAAGAGGAGAACGATTTAAAACTTCTTTGGGACAAACACGTTGAAGATTTGGGTAGAAAAATTGGGATTTAAGAAAAAATCAACTTATTTCTCCACTACCATAACATATTTTATTGTCTAAATCGTAAATTACCCCAAATTGACCGGGTGCAATTCCTTGTATCATCTCTTCGGATTTTACTTTGAATCCATTGACTGTTTTTTGAAGAAAACCGCGTGTAAATTCAGGTGTGTGTCGGATTTTAAACGATATGTTTACACCGTTTAACAGTTTATCTTTCCACACGTCTTGGGTTATAAAATGGAAATTGTTCATCGTAAATTCATCTCCATAGGCTGCAATTGTTTTAAAACCTTTTGATGCGTATATAATATTTGCATCAATATCTTTGCCGACAACATACCAAGGTCCGCCTGAAAGTTGCAATCCTTTTCGTTGTCCAACGGTATGAAACCAATATCCGCTGTGCGTTCCCAAAATTTTGCCCGTTTCAAACTCTACAATAGGTCCTTTTTTCTCTCCTAAATATCGCCGAATGAAATCGTTGTAATTCACTTTTCCAAGAAAACAAATTCCTTGACTATCACCGCGCTTGGCAGTTGGTAAATTAGCCGAAATAGCTATATTTATCACTTCTTCTTTCATTAAATGCCCAATTGGAAACATCAATTTTGAGATTTGTAGGGAATCTATTTGAGCTAAAAAATCGGTTTGATCTTTTAATAAATGTTGGGAGGGGCGTAAAAAAACTTTATTATCTATTTCGGTTGTTGTGGCATAATGACCTGTTGCGGTTCTATCGAAATCTTTTCCAACTTTCTCCTCAAATACTCCAAATTTTATCAATTTGTTACACATCACATCGGGATTTGGAGTTAATCCTTTTTTCACTTTATCAATAGTGTAAGCCACCACATTATCCCAATAATCTTGATGTAAATCGATTATTTCCAATTTGCAACCGTATTTTCTCGCAATTAAACTTGCCATTTCAATATCTTCTTCGGAAGTACAATGAAGCAATTCGTCATCACTACGTCCAATTTGAATATAGAAAAGGGTAGGTTTGTAGCCCTGTTTGTTCAAAAGATGAACAACAACCGAGCTATCGACACCTCCTGATAATAAAGCAGCAATATTCATTTTTTCTACAGTTTTTTTCTAAATAAAATAATCGGTCAGATTGATTAAACCTGCTTTTACAGCATATTTTGTCGCTTCGTACACATTATTAACATCAATTTTTCGGAAAATATTTTTTCGATGCGTAACAACTGTATGTGTACTTATAAAACGATTTTGGGCAATTTCTTTTGTCGATTTTCCGGAAGCAATGTTTACTAAAATCTCTTTTTCTGTTGCAGTAAGATGTACTCTTTCCCTTTCGTTATCTTGCCTTTGAAATGTGTTGAGCAAAGTGATGGAAACGGCATTGCAAACATATCTTTTTGACGAAATAAATTCTTCAAGTGCC
>JBDHYS010000149.1:0-4939 GCA_039811505.1 Paludibacteraceae bacterium
AGGAGAAAAAAGAACAATCCTGTTCTTATCGGTGATCCGGGAGTTGGAAAATCTGCTATTGTAGAAGGTTTGGCATTGCGAATTGTAAAGCGAAAAGTATCACGAATTTTATTTGACAAACGTGTAGTTTCTTTGGATATGGCATCAATTGTAGCCGGAACAAAATACAGAGGACAATTTGAAGAGCGAATAAAAGCCATTTTAAATGAACTTCAAAAAAATCCAAATATAATTCTTTTTATTGATGAAATTCACACCATTGTAGGAGCAGGAGGTTCACCCGGTTCATTGGATGCGGCAAATATGCTCAAACCGGCATTATCACGTGGAGAAATTCAATGTGTTGGTGCTACAACTTTAGATGAATACAGACAAAGCATTGAAAAAGACGGTGCATTGGAGAGAAGATTCCAAAAAGTGATGGTTGATCCGACAACATCCGAAGAAACTTTGCTTATTTTACAAAATATTCAAGATAGATACGAGTATCATCACAATGTGAAATATACCCCGGAAGCGATAAAAGCATGTGTTCATTTAACGGATAGATATATTACAGACCGTAGTTTCCCCGACAAAGCGATTGATGCACTTGATGAAGCCGGTTCACGCGTGCATATTGCCACCGTTTCTGTTCCTATTGAAATAGAAGAATTAGAAAAGAAATTGGAAGAGTTAAAAGCAGAAAAAGCAAAAGTAATCAAAGAGCAGAAATACGAAGAAGCTGTTCCTATCAGAGATAAAGAAAAGCAGACACAATATTTATTAGAAGATGCAATCAAACGTTGGGAGAAAGAATCACAACAAAATCCTGAAACGGTTGATGAAGAGAAAGTTGCAGAAGTTGTCGCAATGATGTCAGGAGTTCCTGTTCAACGAATTGCACAAGCCGAAGGATTGAAATTGCGTCAAATGAAAGATGCTCTTCAAGCCCGTGTAATTGGACAAGATGAAGCAGTAGAAAAAATTACAAAAGCGATTCAGCGAAATCGGATTGGATTAAAAGATCCAACCAAACCAATCGGTTCGTTCTTGTTCTTGGGTCCAACCGGCGTTGGAAAAACTCACTTGGCAAAAGTGTTAGCCGAATTTATGTTTGATTCTACTGATTCCATCGTCAGAATTGATATGAGCGAATATATGGAAAAATTCAGTGTTTCTCGCTTAATTGGAGCTCCTCCCGGATATGTTGGTTATGAAGAAGGTGGCCAATTAACAGAAAAAATTCGGCGTAAACCTTATTCCATTGTGCTTTTAGACGAAATAGAAAAAGCTCATCCAGATGTTTTTAATATCTTGCTTCAAGTAATGGACGAGGGACGTTTGACGGATAGTTTGGGAAGAAAAATTGATTTCAAAAACACAATTATTATAATGACTTCCAATGTAGGAACACGTCAATTGAAAGATTTTGGACGTGGTGTTGGATTTAATTTGGAAACAGATGCAAGCATCGATTCTGAATATTCACGCAGCGTTATTCAAAAAGCGTTGAATAAAACATTTGCACCTGAATTTTTGAATAGAATTGATGATGTGGTGATGTTCGATCAATTGACAAAAGAGAATTTGCGTTCCATTATCGATTTAGAATTAAAAGGATTGTTCAAACGGGTGATCGATTTGGGTTATAATTTGAAATTAACTGAACAAGCAAAAGATTTTATTGCAGAGAAAGGTTATGATGTCCAATTTGGTGCAAGACCTTTGAAACGAGCAATACAACGCTATTTGGAAGATGAATTAGCTGATATTGTGCTTGCAGGAGAAATTAAAGAGGGCGATACGATTTTAATGGAATATGATTCTGAAAAAGAGGTAATAAAAGCTTCTATCGAATAAGAAACTTGAATGGTTTGGGCGGGCGTACAGCCCGCTTTTTGTTCAAACTGCTTGTTATCTACGTTTCATTATTCTGTCTTATGAATTATTTGTGATTTTGCTAAAACTCGATGAGTTGTTCCTGAATTTTCAAATTCACAAACAACATCAACTTCAATATATGGTCCCCATTTCGGACCGTTTCTAACAAAACCTTCTAATATAAAATCAAAGCTTTTTTTTATCTCATATTCTGCCATCCAAATCTCATCACCTTTAATAACGTATTGTTTTTTTAATTCAATTGTACTTGATATCGAAATACTATTGAGTTCTGTTAGTTTATTTACACACATCATCTTGCTTCCATTCTCTTCTGCAATTGGCATAAAATCTCTCCATAAATAAGTCGTTAAGAATAAGGTGTTGTTGCCTATTGTAATGCTCTCTGGACTTTCTCTTAATTCTTGTGCAAATTTGGGGTCATTGTTTATTTTTACTTCATGCACTTCAATTTTCTCTTTTTCACATGAACTTAGTCCAAAAACTATTGTCAAGACTATAATAGTTATTTTCTTCATTGTGTTATTTTTTAAGGTATTCAATAAGTGGTTTTAGATTGATACAATTCTTTGTAATCCTTTTTGTAATCTTTCATGTTTCTCATATTCTACTCTTATTGTTTGCTTTTTCAACTGTTTTATGTTGTGTAGCCTGCATTTCCTATAACGGTTGGCAATATGCGGAGGCTGGGATTTCGGAGCTCAAACCTATCAAACCGTTGTGATTTTCAATAAAAGTACAAAGGCTCAAATTGGCTACATCGCCCAGCTTACGTATATTGCGTGTTGTGCCCTGTGCTTATTGTAAAGTTAATTCAGTCCTTTCAATATTAATATGTTCGCCACTTGTAACCTCCTTGACATTTACAGCATATAAAACCCATCCGGACGGCATATGTACATTAGATGCGAATCTTGTCTGGATATTTAATGCAGGAATATCACTCCTTTTTGGTTCAGGTGTATTTGTAGTCTTAGAAAGTCTTTTTAAATACTCATAAGTTGCCTCTGTTGCTTGTTCGCTATCAACTGTGGTGAAAATTTTTACTACTGCCGAACTATTTGCTGTATCTACTTCCACAATCTCAGACTCAACTTTTGCATTGAATGGATTACCTCCATATAAATTTGGTAATTGAGTGTCATTTGAATACGCTAAATTGATGTTATATTGAGAACCAAAAGGGGAGTGAAAATACAAAATCTCATTAATTCCTGCACCTTGAATTGCCTCTTTTGTCGTAAAGGTCTGACGTACTTGTTGCAGAATTGGATTTATATTAGGAATATCTTTAAATTCAATTGCTAATGAATCAATAGACTTGTCAATTATGGATTTTATTTCTTCAAAGTTTTTTATCTCTTGAAATACACCTAAATCATTAGTAGTGTATATTATAGACATATCTTCTGCTAATTTCATCAATTTCTCAGTAAACTTATTATCTGTTTTAAAATCATAATTTTTATAAGTCCATTTTATAGTATATCCATTTGCTGAGGAGTCTATTATAGTAATTTCAGAATCATAACTAATTATTTCATGTGATACAGTATCTTGTCCGTTAACTTTATATTTCTGATGAACAACTCTATATAATTGTGTTTCATTTAAATCCCAATAGCCAACAAACTGAACTGTCGAGTCATTTAAAATTTGTGCATAGGAGTTTAATCCTATCATTAGTAATCCTAATAAAAATATGTTTTTCATTTATTTAAAGTTTAATATTTGTTACGATGTTTTTTAGCATTGGGCACAACGGTCTAGTGTATGAGCAGTAGCGGATTAAAAACCACCAACTTTTCGGTTAAACACTTACCTTTATTAATATTCATTTACTTTCAATTTTGCACTAAAACCGCTATTGCTTATACACATTGTTGCCAGCAGTTATTATTCTTTTAAAAATTCGTATTCGTATATTTTCGGCTTAATTTTGTCGGCTAAAAAGTCAAGTTTAGTCCTTAATTCGCCAATCAATTCCATATATCTTTCATCATCACTTTTGCTATTCATTCTACCTTTATCGTTTCTGCCTTGAAAGTATTCTCGAATGTCATACAAACTTGCGTTTACGTTTACATTTGGTTTACTATGATAGTATTTCCAAAGTTCTCTACCTGCATCAAAAACGTCTTTTGCTTCTGCTGAAAACTCACGTTTTAAAGACTGATTTTCTGATGTACCGAATAGATTGCTTTCCTTTTCCGTTTTTATTTTCCCGTTAATAAAGTCGGTCATAAAATGGCTTTCAAATCTATTCTGTGCATTTACTTCTTGCTCTGTATATGGTATCCAATGATTTATTCCAAATTGTTCTTGAATGTTAGTATTAAAAATTGTGTAGCAAAGACAATCATTATGAAATTCAGTGTCTTGATTCCAATTACTATTTGGAACTACAAATTGGTCTCTGTCATTTATCCAAGTTTGGTCTAAACACTTTCTGACAGAATAATATATTGAGACAGGAATTAAATTAAGACTGCTTATCCACATACCTCTTGGATTAGCCATTTGCTCCTTTTTGTTAAGAATATAAACAATACCATTCTGCTGAAAGTCATTTCCATTTGTACCAGCTAAAAATCCAATAAAACCATCATTAACTTTGAATGATGAAATCCACTTATTTATGTAAAAATTTTTCCCAATTGAATACAAACCTTTTGTGCCAATAAAATCTCCTTTTTCATTGTAAATATCAGTTGATGCACTACTAAAAATTTCTTTGATTTGAGTATTCCATATTTTGAAACCAATTGGAAATTTGCCTTTTACATTGTCAAAAGTGTAAGCTGGTGCAATAAACATTTTTTCAACTCTTGCTCTTAAAAAGTTTCGTAATGAAATAAATGCAGAACCTTGTAATAATTTGAGTTTAGAAAATTCAGCGATTAATACATCAGGAATTTCTGCATAAATTCTTATTAAAAATTGGGCATAGATTTCTCTGCCTGCTGTTCCAAGAATTTCATTGTATTTATTGTGTGTTTTTGATTGATTTACTCCTGCTTTACCTTTTTCTCCAACACTTGAAACTTCTGCGTAA
>JBDHYS010000150.1:0-4931 GCA_039811505.1 Paludibacteraceae bacterium
TATTACGTTTTTAACAGTCAGTATATTAGGTACGTTCTCAATTATTACTTTTTCATCCGTTAGTAGAGTGGCACATAGTGTCTGAAGTTCTTCATTTTTTGCTCCTTGTGGAGTTATAGTGTCATTTAGGCGATTACCACCTTCAACAATAAATGTGGAAATATTTTTTTTTGTTTTAAATAATACACAAAGATACATTTATAAATTTGATGTCTGAAATCAAAATTCATTATTCTATTCAATGTTTTAATCTATATGCCTATTTTTATCATATAATTAAATCAGAAAATCCAAACTTCGGCTTCTAAGTTGATATCAAATTTTGTTTTAACGGCATCTTGAATTTCTTGTTTGAAATTTGAAATATCTTGTCCACAATTTGTGCCATGATTCACAATTATAAGTGCGTGATTTTTATAGGTACCTACATTTCCATTTTGCTTTCCTTTATATCCAGCTTTTTCGATGAGAAATGCAGCAGAAGTTTTGAAAAGATTTTGATCAACTTCGTATATTGGTGCATTAGGTAATTTTTTGAGTAATTTCTCCTTTTCGCCGTTGTTTATTATTGGATTTTTGAAAAAGCTACCTGCGTTGGGTATTTCAATATGGTCTGGAAGTTTTCTTCTTCGAATATTTATTATTGCATCTCGAACCTGTTGAAGAGAGGGAGAAGATATATCCTTCAATTCATTTTTAAGATCAACGTATTTTTCTTGATAAATAAATGACTTATTTAGTCTAAACACAACTGACGTGATAATATATTTTCGTGTCTCTTTGAATATACTATTTCGATAGCCAAAACGACAATCGAATGTATCAAATATTTTTATTTGACCTGATGTTATTTCTATTGTATTCACTTGTGTAATAACATCTTTTACTTCGGTCCCATAAGCACCAATATTTTGAACGGGCGCCGCTCCAACTGAGCCAGGAATGAGAGAAAGATTTTCAATCCCCGACCAATTATTTCTTACACAAAAATTAACCAATTTATCCCAATCTTCTGCTGCTCCTACTTCAATTTCCACATATTCATCATTTTCGTTGAGTATTGTAATGCCACTCATCATTGGTTTTATTACCAAGCCATCAAAATCTTTTGTGAAAAACAGATTGCATCCATTCCCTAAAATTAGTTTCTCTTCGTTAGGGTATTTATTTAATAGTGCTTTTAATTCATTTATGGTTTGTGGTTGAGCGAAAATTTTTGCATTTGCTTTTGTGCGAAATGAGTTGTAGTCTTGTAGTTGAAAGTTACGTTGAATATTCATCTGTCTTCTCGTTATTTATGCGTTATGGTTAGTTAATCTTTTCACTTTTTTTACTCACCGGCAACAATGTTTTTATATATCTAAATAATATCCAATTTCATAAACGATTTAGTTCACTATGAAAAATAAAATCCTTTTCAAATTTATAATTTTAATATGGCATCTCAATGAATACATAAATAGAAGATTTTGGTGTATAATTTCTTGTTTTATTTCATTAAGGTTCTTGTCGTTTAACGCTGCAAATTAAAACCTAATTTTCTCTCTACATATTGAATTATAAAATCTGCACAAGCTTCAATTCCTATTGAAGAATCTATACAAAGATGATACGTTGTAGCTACTCCCCATTTTCTAATGCTATAATAGTTGTAGTAACTTTCTCTCCTCTTATCAGTTTTTTCGATGTATTCTTTTGCTTTTTTCAGAGTGAAATCGTGTCTTTCGGCTATTCTTTTTATCCTTTCTTCTAACGGCGAAGAGATAAATATGTTGATTGCTTTTGGATTGTCTCGAAGGATATAATCGGCACATCTTCCTACAAAAACAGCAGAATTTGATTTGTTTAACTCACGTATCACATCACTTTGAATCTTGAAAAGCGATTCGTTTCCCAAATAATTGTCAATGTAAGAATCTCCAATAAATGAAGATCGAAGTCCAATAAGACCACCGGAGTAGAAAAAACCTGTTTTCTCATCGGCATCTTCAAAAAGTTTTGATGACAAACCGCTCTCTTTTGAAGCAATTGTGATTAACTCTTTGTCGTAGAATGGAATATTCAATCTCTCGGCAATCAATTTTCCTACATCGCGTCCTCCACTTCCTAATTGTCTTCCAATGTTAATTGCATAATTTGTTGTCATAATAAATGTGTTTTTATTGGATTTCTGATTTTTCTAATTGTTTTTGTTTAAAAGTTTTGAATTGGCGAAATAATAAAATCCCTGCCAAAACACTTGAAATGGTATCTGAAACGGGCATACTTATCCAAATCCCATTAATACCCCAAAAATAAGGAAAAATTAATAACGATGGTATTAAAAAGAGTAATTGCCTGCTTAAAGACATAAAAATAGCTTTTCCTGACATTCCGATACTTTGGAAAAAGTTGGCTGTAACCATCTGAAATCCGATAATTGGAAATGTGATAAACACAATTCGCATTCCATTTGCCGCAATGGAAATTAACTCTTCATCGTTTGTGAAAATGGAAGCAACGGCATGTGGAAATAATTCGCCAATGATAAATCCAAACGTAGTTACGATCGTAGCCCTGATAACTGTTTTTCGAAGCACTTCATCCACTCGATGAAACAGATTGGCACCAAAATTATATCCTGCTATTGGTTGCATTCCTTGATTGAATCCCATTACAATCATTACAAATAAAAATGCAATTCTGTTCACTATTCCGTAAGCTCCAACCGCCAAATCGCCACCTGTGCGAATCAATCCTTGATTTATAATGATTACGACCAATGAAGCGGCTGCGTTCATCAAAAACGGGGACAATCCAATTGCTAATGAACTTTTTACAACTTTAGCTTGCAGCTTGAAAAACTGTTTCTTAAAGTGAATAAAATTATCTTTGTTGCTAAGAAATTTTAATTGCCAAATAAGCATTACAGCTTGTGATAAAACCGTTGCCAAAGCACTTCCTTGTATTCCCCATTTGAAACCAAAAATAAAAAGGGGGTTGAGTATTAAATTTATTACAACGGTTGTAATCGTTGCAATCATCGCTTTTTCAGGATGTCCCATCGAACGCAAAATAGCGTTTAATCCCATATAAAGATGCGTAATGATATTTCCTAAAAGGATAATACGCATAAAATCTTTTGCATACGGAAGCGTTGTTTCGCTTGCACCAAAAAAAAGTAGAATCGGATCGAGAAAAATGAAAGACACAATCGTGAAAACCAATCCAATGATAATGTTCAATGTTACAACATTACCAAGAATTATATTGGCTGATTCGTAATCTTTTTGTCCCATTCTGATCGAAAGCAATGCCGCAGCACCGGCACCAACCAACGAACTAAATGCAGCTGCAAGGTTCATAAAAGGAAACGTAATAGCTAATCCCGAAATTCCCAAAGCACCAATTCCATGCCCGATAAAAATACTGTCGGTAATGTGATAAATAGATGCAGCCGTCATTGCAATAATTGCAGGCAATGAGTAATTATACAGTAGCTTCCCTATGTTTTCGGTTCCTAATTCGGTCGGATTTTTATGTCGCATTCTTTTCGTTTAATCTTTTTACGCACTTATTTTTACAAATGATTGTCTGTTTAAGTTGTGCGAAATGGAGGATAATTCTTTGCAAAATTACAAATAAATGGAGCTAAACAATATTTTTTTAACAATAAATATCGTTTTATGGATTATCATAATAAAATCAAATTCTAATTTAGATAAATATGTAAATTCTCACCAAAAAACAAAAGAGAGATTGTTTTTTTATGACAACCTCTCTTTTTCGTTATTAATTTTTGCTATAATCTTATCCTTTTAATACAGCTTGTGCTGCTGCTAAACGTGCAATTGGCACACGGAATGGAGAACAGCTCACATAATTCATTCCTACAGAATGGCAGAACTCAACAGATGAAGGTTCGCCGCCATGCTCACCGCAAATACCTACTTTTAAATTGGCATTTGTGGCACGTCCTTTTTCAGTTCCCAATTTAACCAATTGGCCAACGCCTTCTTGATCAAGAACTTCAAATGGATCATTTTTTAGGATATTTTTTTCCAAATAAATTGGTAAGAATGAAGCAATATCATCGCGGCTATAACCAAATGTCATTTGAGTTAAGTCGTTTGTACCAAATGAGAAAAATTCTGCGTGTTGAGCAATCTGGTCTGCAAGCAATGTTGCACGAGGAATTTCAATCATTGTTCCAACAGAATATTCAACTTTATCACCATATTCAGCAAAAAGTTGTTCTGCAGTGGCACGAATTACTTGTTCTTGCATTTTGAACTCTTCAACAGTTCCTACCAATGGAACCATAATTTCAGGAAGAGCTTTTACACCTTTTTTCTTCAAATTAAGTGCCGCACCAATAATGGCTTTAGTCTGCATTTCAGTAATTTCAGGATAAGTATTTCCTAAACGACATCCACGATGACCAAGCATTGGGTTAAATTCGTGCAATGATTCAACGCGTTGTTGGATAGTCTTTAATGGAAGTCCCATTGCATTTGCCATTTCTTGTTGTCCTTTTTCATCGTGAGGAACAAACTCATGCAAAGGTGGATCAAGTAAACGAACAGTAACAGGAAGTCCGTTCATCGATTCAAAAATTCCTTCAAAGTCGGCTAATTGATAAGGTAAAATCTTATTTAATGCATCTTTTCTTCCTGCGGTATTTTCAGCAAGAATCATTTCACGCATAGCTTTAATTTTTTCACCTTCAAAGAACATGTGTTCTGTACGAGTCAAACCAATACCTACTGCTCCAAAACTACGTGCAACTGCTGCATCGGCTGGCGTGTCAGCATTTGTTCTTACTTTTAGTGTGGCATATTTGTCAGACATATTCATCAATTCTGCAAAATCTTCGTCTAATTCTGCATCTTTTGTTGGAACTTGACCTTTGTAAATGTCACCATTTGAGCCATTTAATGAGATAAAATCAC
>JBDHYS010000151.1:0-4896 GCA_039811505.1 Paludibacteraceae bacterium
GTACTTTTTTTATCTCTTGCATAGCTTAATGGTGTCAATGAATTTGTCGAACAGATATTCGGTGTCGGTAGGACCGCTAGATGCTTCGGGGTGAAACTGTACCGAAAAGAAAGGCTTGGTTTTGTGGCGGATACCTTCGCTGGTGCCGTCGTTGAGATTGATGAAGTAAGGCTCCCACTCCGCATCCAGTCCTTGGGTGTCAACCGCATAGCCGTGGTTTTGCGAGGTTATCAAAGCCCGCTGTGTACCAACCTCAAGCACCGGCTGGTTGTGACTCCGGTGTCCGTATTTGAGCTTATAGGTAGAGGCACCGGCAGCTATTGAAAGCAGTTGGTTGCCAAGGCAGATGCCGAATATTGGTTTGCCTCTCTTCATTGCCTTACGGATATTTTCAACCACATTGCCACAAAGCTGAGGGTCGCCCGGACCGTTGCTGAGCATCACTCCATCGTAATCCATCACGGTAAAGTCGTAATTCCAAGGTATCCTGATTACCGTAACTCCACGTGATACAAGACACCGGATTATGTTGTATTTACATCCGCAGTCCACCAGAACGACTTTTATTTCGCCGTTGCCGTAAGTGGTTGTTTCATTGCAGCTTACCTCCGCCACAAGGTTTCTGTTGTTTGGGTTGTCAAATTCTGCGGGCTCGGGCTCGCCTTCGATACATATCTTTCCCGACATTGTGCCTTGTTCGCGTATTATTTTTGTTATCTGACGAGTGTCAACACCGTAAATGGCCGGGATATCGTTTTCTTTCAGCCACTCATCGAGACTCTTGACCGCATTCCAATGGCTGTGTTCAAATGAATAATCGGACACAACAAGTGCTTTGATATGAATTTTATCCGACTCAAAGAATTTTGGCAATCCGCCTTCGGTATCGTAGGGAGGAACACCGTAGTTGCCTATGAGGGGGTAGGTTAGTACCAGTATCTGACCGCTGTACGACGGGTCGGTAAGGCTCTCGGGATAGCCCGTCATAGCTGTATTGAACACCACTTCGCCCGAAGCAGGTCTTTTAGAGCCAAAAAAAATCCTTGAAAACGGCTTCCGTCTTCAAGGATTAAATATGAATTTTTATCACTCATCGATATGTCTTGTTTTTCGACCACGCAAAAATATGAAATAAAATTCCGAAAATATAAAGGCATAAAAAAAATATAAACGAAGGGACTTAAAAAAATGTAATTTCATTCATTTCCATCTTAAAGTTTTAATGTTTTGCATATTTCAGCCATTGGTTCTGCCGGCATAGATAAAACAAGATGACATAATAAAAAAGTGATGAAAAGTACTATATTTGTTCGGATATAGGCGAGTTAGCGGTAATGGCAGAAAGACTACAGAACATTGAAAAGCTGATAAAAAAGTCGAATAATTTGAATAACTTTGCATAAATCGAAATTGGAATGAAAACACATCATAAAATAATAAATGGAGACAGCAGACTAATGACCGAATTGCCCGACAATTCGGTACACTTGGCAATTACTTCTCCTCCATATTGGCAACTTAAGGACTATGGAACTGACAATCAAATCGGTTTCAACGACAGTTATGAAAATTACATTAACAACCTAAATTTAGTTTGGAAAGAGTGCTACCGTACTCTTCACAGTGGCTGTAGGTTGTGTATAAATATTGGTGACCAATTTGCAAGAGCTGTTTATTACGGACGTTATAAAGTCATTCCTATTCGTGAAGAGATAATCAAATTCTGCGAAAATATAGGATTTGACTATATGGGTGCAATCATTTGGCAAAAAGTAACGACTTCTAACACCACCGGCGGTGGCGTTCAAATGGGGTCATATCCATATCCGAGAAATGGTATATTGAAACTTGACTATGAATTTATTCTCGTCTTTAAAAAACTTGGTGATGCACCAAAACCATCTAAAGAGCAGAAAGAACTTTCTAAAATGACTGCCGAAGAATGGAATACAAATTTTGCAGGACATTGGAATTTCGCAGGAGCAAGACAAAACGGACATATTGCAATGTTTCCAGAAGAATTACCAAACCGACTGATTAAAATGTTTTCATTTGTTGGTGAAACTATCCTTGATCCATTTTTAGGAAGTGGTACAACTGCGTTAGCTGCTAAAAACTTAAATAGGAATTCTGTTGGTTTTGAAATCAATCCTGAATTTATACCATTTATAAAGGAAAAATTAGGAGTCAATCAAAAAGATATTAATGGAACAACATATCAGTTTATAACGCAAGAGAAACACGAGATTGATTTTGAAAAAGAAATCAAAATGCTACCTTACATTTTCAAAGACCCGCATACCCTCGACAAAAAAATTGATGTAAAGAAGTTGCAGTTTGGCTCCAAAATAGACAAGGACAGCTCTTCTCGACGAGAAGAACTTTTTACTGTTAAAGAAGTTATTAGCCCAGAAATAATTAAACTTAACAATGACTTAACTATAAAGCTTATTGGTATCAAAGAAGACCCCAAAGCAAATGGCAAAGCAATATCATTTTTAATTGAGAAAACTAAGGGGAAAAGAGTATTTCTGAAATATGATAATGTGAAGTATGATAATCAGAATAATCTACTTTGTTATTTGTACCTCGAAAACAAAACTTTTATAAATGCTCATTTACTTAAAAAAGGTTTAGTTGCCGTTGATGTTAATACTGACTTTTAATATTTAGAAAAATTCCAAAATCTATTAAAAGAATCAAATGGCAAATAACTACTGGTTAGAGCAGGAACAAAAATTTCTCAATGCAATTAAAGATGTTGAAATTCCAAATGCGAATTTGGAAAATGTGGATTTTAAATTGGTTAAAAATAATAACGACTTAAATTCTATTCCATCAGGTGGAGGTTGTTATTGGATTTGGACAAATGAACCAGTAAAACACTCTTTACATAAACATAAAACTCCAAATGCATTTAATGGAGGTGAAGTGATTTATAATGGAATTGCTAAGGATGATGTTAAGAGCAGAGTGTTTCATCATTTATTTGGTTTTGAAGATGCGGTTTGGTCAGGTATTAGCCTTGATATTTATACAAAAAATTCTGTTTCTCACAGGAAAAAGGCTTGTTCTCCAACTGGGAAAGTTCCTTACATTAAAAAGCTGTCAATAAGGAATAAGACACAACTTCTCAATCTTCATTTATCTGAAATAGAAAGGGCTTACATTAACGAAAATAATTCTGATGTTTTTTATTTTAGGAATGGAGTAAATATCTCTGAAAATAAGCATTGTAATTTCGATTTTAAAGTTTATTATATAATTGGGTTAACAAGCCTTTACTTGGAACATATTGAAAAACAATGGAGAGAGTTTGGATTACCTAAACTTTGTTCATACTCAACAGGTAGATAATTATGGAAAAAGAATGGATTATTGGCTCCGAAGGAGAAAACTTAAAATTTAAAAGGGAGACACTTTTGAATTATGGCATGAATAGATGGGGTTTAAATAAAGCTCATAGCGTAGGTTCTACCTCAGAACTTATTAGAACTTGTGCTCCCACTAAGTATGAAGAATGGGAGGAGTTTTATTTCACAAAAGCCACACAGAAAAAAAAGGATGGTTTAAGAATTACAAGGGAATACATTACAGGACTTGGACAGACGCTTTACATCAAGTTATCTGAAGTGGTTCAAAATGAGTTACTATCCATTACTGAAGCAGAATGTATTGACTACGCATATAACCTCGTACTTAACCGAACTTATGAAGGTTATAAAACTGAAATTGAAACTATATATGGACAATTAGAAGGTGCTGTAGAAAGAAAAATTGAACCTGCTCCTGATAATTGGGATAGAACCTACAGCGTTGATTTCTTTATAAAAATCAATGACAAATTCTTAGGTATTCAAATAAAGCCTATTGCTTCTGGTCAGGCACTAAATCAATATCAGTGGATAGAAATGCACAAAGTCAATCATGCAAAGTTTGAAAAGGAATTTGGAGGAAAAGTGTTTTTTGTTTATTCTACTAAAAGCTCATCAGGAAAAAAGATAATTTATAATACGGATGTTATTGAACAAATAAGGAAAGAAATTATCCGACTTAAGTCATAATTTAAAGCCATATATCGCCAACAAAGGCTATAATCAAATGGGCGTAAGTGCTAATTTGAAAGGCCAAGCATCTAATAAACTTTATCACTGCTGTCTATTAATTTTTGTTAATTGTAGTTTTTAACAATTCACAATCAGGCATTTAGTGATAAAAACCTTGTCGCACTTTTGAAATTTGTTCATTTGCATTTCAATGTATAATGAACACCAATGAATAAAGGCAAATATGTTTTTGCACAAATTGTGCAGTTTCTTCCTAAGAGATATTTTGAACGATTAGTCGTCAGGTATAAAGACAGAACTGTAAATATGTCTCCGTCCCCGTGGAGTCATATGATTGTTATAATGTTTGGTCAGTTGTTGGGATGCCGTAGTCTGCGTGAGTTGACTGATATTACAACAGCTCATGCCAAAAGGTCATTTCATCTTGGTTTTGGAGAAACACCAATCAATAGAAGTTCACTTTCAAAGGTCAAAACACTTAGGAATCCGGAAATATTTGAAAAGTTTGCTTTTCACGTTGTCTCAATAGCTCAAACTAAACGGATACTGAAAGAGTTTGAATTGCACGGCAGATTCTATGCTATTGATTCAACAACTATAGATTTATGTATGTCGGTCTATAAATGGGCAAAGTTTAGAAGCACAAAGTCGGGAATAAAAATTCATACACAAATAGACATCACTACCGAGATACCTGTTTTTTACAGAATAAGCAATGCGAATGTATGTGACATAAAATCACTGGATTGGATTAAATTTGAGTCTCTAGCATGCTATATTCTTGATCGAGGATATTATGACCTGAATAGACTTTTTTTAATAGAAAGAT
>JBDHYS010000152.1:0-4883 GCA_039811505.1 Paludibacteraceae bacterium
AACCTTGTATATTGAATACCCGGTCCTACCAATCTATGCTCTAAAGTGTCAATTTGTTTAATGTTTCCCCAAACATCTATAACGCCCGCTTGAAGTCCAAATAAGATCCAAACAAACAATCCTACAACTGAAAGTCTTTTCATTTTATGTTTTATTTTCTATTTAATAATCAATTTCACACTATCAGATTGCCCGTTTTGGTTCAATTGGATCAAATAATTTCCTTTTGAAAAACCGGCTATGGATACTTTTAATAGACCTGACATATCAGCAGATGCTTTTTTGCTATAAACTTCTTGCCCCACCCCATTGAAAATTTTCACATTCAATGATGAGAAATCTTTGTCGTTGAGTTTGATAAACAACTCTCCATTTACAACTGGATTAGGGTAAATTTCAAATAAATCTACTTTTTCCGTCAATGTCTTTGTTACATCAACACCTTTATAGCACAATGTAAATTCCTTTAATGCCATTGTGTATGGTTGTCCGGCAACCATATTGGAAGCATCCAAATAAAAATTTACATTATCAAACCAAATCGGATAAATTCCTCTATCGGTTACATCATAAATGGAATTTACCGGAACATCTAATGAAAAATCGCTGTTTTTTGTGAAAGAATTAAATTCAGTTGTTGCAGCAACTCCTAAATTAGACTTAAAAGTAAGAATACCTCTTGTTATTTCCATTCCTCCAATGTTCATTACCAATTTTATTGTGTCAGGAAGTCCATAAAATTGAGGATTTCCGGTTAATTTTATAAACGGGCTTCTTCCAGCAGCATGTACAAAATTTACTGCCGCTCCGTGATTCCATGTTTGAGGCAGATTCTCTTGATTCAATTGTGCATTCAGAAAAGACGAAGCCGACACGCTCCAACCTTTTCCAAAATCATTTCCTACCATTGTGGCATCTGCAGGGAGTTCCACGTTAATTTGAATGTTATCCACCACGCTATTAATTTCACCCGTTATATTCGTTATTCCATTTTTTAATGCTACTACCGCACCATCTTCAACCTTACAAACAGAATTATCATCTACAGTCCAAGTTAATGCTTGGGGAGAAATTAAGTTTTTACCAGATGAAGTTGTGGCTAAAACTTCAATTGGATAAGTCGAACGATTGTCCACAATAACAGAATCCAATCGAATTTCTATTTTTGAAACAGGAAGAAAAGAGACAGAAATAGTAGCTACGACAGAACCGTTGTATGTTGCAGTAATATTTCCCTGAGTAGTTCCGGTAGCAATAAATTTATTTCCAACGATTGTTCCCAATGATGGGGGACAAGTCAAAATAACATTTTGTAAATCTGAATTGAGTAATACGCCGTATTGATTGTAGCCATAAAATTGCGGTGTAAATTCACCGAATCGAGGCAATAAAACAGAACTTTTGTATGGTTTTATCATCCCGATCGCATTGTCTGTTGGGGCAGTTGATACGATATAAACTCCATTTGAAACGGCACGTTCTGTTCCGTCACTCACTTTATTGACAGCTTTACCGTATTCTGCCACATACATCGTACTGGAACCTCCGCCATCCATATTAAATGCTGTCCATGCTCCTCCGCTTTTCATTATTTCTGCTAATTGCAAAGTGGTTACACCATTGGAAACACCTCTTCCATCAACAACACACATTACAAGAGTGTCTTTATTTTGGCTGTAACCCAATCCGGTGCGCGGATGTTGTTCATTCCACACACTACTTGTTTCTACAACGCCATTTAACAACATTGTTTTGTAGTTATCACCACCTGTCATTTGAATATGATTTGGAGTTGTATTATTGTTAAGGATAAGATTCATTCTTACATCAATAACATCATCCACTGCCAATTTATTAAGGTTTGTTGCTGCTGTGCCATTCCCGGACAACACCGCTTTTCCTTTAGGAATTGCCATTGAACCAATATTTTTTTCTATTTTAACTACTTTTGCTTTAAGCGTATTGTTGGTTCCCCAAGTATAATCATCTAAAAGCTCAATAAGAACTTCCGTTCCATAACTATTTGTTCGTGTATATTTACCGTTCAGCTGGTTGTATAAAACCATTTTATTTTCGGCTCGCAAATGGTTAGCAGAATTAATTGACCAAGTTTCACTTCCAAATTTAACGGTTCCTGAAAAGGTTGCAATACCAATATCGGGTATTTTTTTATCGTCTAATACAAAAACATTACGAGAACCGGGAATCTTAGCTATTTGACCATCTACCATATTTCCACTCACAGGATAACCCACATAAGGAAGTGCTGTTTCATAAAAATCTCCGTTTACACCCGAAAAGTAAAAATTATTTTCTGTTGATTTTCTTTTTGCTACGGACGATACTGGTTCTCCTGTATAAATAGAATCTCTTCCAAGAGCCGTTCTAATCTCAATATTTGGATTTTTAAGGTCTGATTTTAAGAAAAAAACATCCAAACGTTTTGCAGGAGCTGTCAATCTTAGAGAAACATACTGTGTGCTTGGTCCCACTTGGTGATTCTCTAAAGTGTCTACAGAATACGTAACTCCACCCACACTCAATGTTTGTGCATCAAGAATGAGTGTTGAGAATAGAAAAAGTGTAATAAAAATTGAATAAAGTTTTGTCATCATTGTGTCTTAATTTTAAATAAAAATGTACAAATGTTTTAATACCAACTTACAATTGCATTAATGTTGAAAGTATTAACCAAAAAAAAAGGTGGTGGAAACCCACCACCTTTCATTCCTTTTTGGTTATTCTATTAATATTACTTTACAATAACTTTTTGAATAGCTGTTTCGCCATCAATAGTCATTGCTTTTAGAATATAAACACCTGTTTCTGGTAATGTTACAGAAGACACTTTATTTGCTTTTGAAATCAATTGTCCGTTGATTGTGAACACTGATAATTCAACAACTTGTTGGTCTAAAGTTACTTTTTTACCGTTTACAGTTAATTTAACAGCACTATTATTATATACATCATTTAGTCCATTACCATCTGAAACCTTAAATTCATACACTCCATATCCATTTTCACCTGTGTATAGATACAAAGTAGCTGTTTTACTTAGTTCGTCAACTTCTACAGATGGAACTGCAGTACGATAAGGATTTGATGCTGCACCCATACCTGCTGATGGAAGAATCCAAAGTGATTCAATATCTTTAAATTCTTTATTGGCATCTTTCCATTTAAACAAACGGAATGAAGATGGAGGTGTTCCAAGAGTATTCGTATAAGCCATTAAGAAGAAATGTTCATTGGCTAAATCAAATTCAATAATACCATTGTGTCCTTGTTTTTTATCTATTTGATTAGCCCAGTTTTCTGTTTCAGCTGGAACATTATAGAATCCATCTACCACATTACCATCCATATCAATTAAAGTAGGAAGTGTAGCATTTCCATCTAAATAGAAATAGTTTTCATCCAATGGGAAAATTTGAGGTGCAGTTCCCGGATTGGTTAAGTTAGTTAAGAATGTACCGTCTTCACTCACATCAATAATTACTACTTCTGCAGCACCGGCAACGCCATTTTTGACTTCCCATTTGTATGCTTCCATTGCTGAAGCATTAGCAGCCATTATAATAGCATCTCCATTTACATCTCCATACACTCCAAAGGCATCAAAACGAATTGTAGCTTCTGCAAAGTCAGGATTATTTTTTAATACGTCTTCTAGCACCAATGTTCCATTACCAGTTGCTAAATCAATTTTCCAAACTTGGAATGGTTGTTTATTAGATGTGATACAGTTTCCTAATAAAATATTTCCTGCATTGTCAATTTTAATGTCATTAAATGGTAGAGTTCCAGCGTCTTCTTCAACACCTTCATCATTTGTCCATCTAAAGATGTTAGAAGCTAATTTTATTGGAGCTAATTTTTCACCTGTAGAGCCATCTACAATTGTTAATTGTTTAAGTTCTCTATCAACAAAATACATGTTACCATTTTGTGCAGCCATACCTCTAACAACACTATTTTTACCAATAGGATTTGATGCTAAGTTATCCATATTAGCAGATATTAACCATCTGTTAGTTAAGCTGTATTTTCCTTCTCCTTGTGGCGCATAAACTGCAGGATCTTTTCCAGCTACAGGTGCAGCAGTAACATCGTCATCATTGGCAATAACAAACACCTCGTTTCCATCAAAGCTTGCAACACCTTTTAGATTAATTTTTGTATTAACAGCCAAATCAGTATCAGCGATAAGCGTGATGGTAGTATTTTGATCATCAGCAACAGTTAGAACGTTACCACTTTTAGCTTTAATTTTCAATCCTTGAATTTGAATATATTCAAACATATAAGGAGCTGCGTCTGCTAATAAAGAAGTGATCGTTACAGTTTGAACACTTGGCATTGAAGCACTTTCTGAGCTTACTAAAGTTGCTCCGGAAATTACTTTATAGGCTCCAAGTGAAGCAACAGTACCATCCACAACAACTTTACTTCCTTTTACCAATGTTTCAGGTAATGCATTAAAATAAATTCTTAAACCACCGGTCGCATCTTGAATATATGCTTCATTATTAGCTGCGTCAATTAACGTAACAACACCAGATGCTTTTGTTGTTGTACCATTGTTCAAACCATCAATTTCTTCACATGTTGGGATATATTCTCCCCATCTTGCATATAAAGTGATATCTCCTGAAGCTCCGGCAGCAATTTTAGTGATTTTTTCGCCGGTCAATCCTGCATTATCATACCAACCACCAAAAGTTTCTCCTTCTTTGAATGGGTCTGGAATAATAACATCAACAGTGCCATCATACGTAGCGGGACCTGCAAATGCATGTTTCCAAGCAGGCATAAATGCAGCAGCTTGTCCAGCGACAGCGTAATCAGCAGAAATAGGCCAAGCAGCGCGTACTGAATTT
>JBDHYS010000153.1:0-4822 GCA_039811505.1 Paludibacteraceae bacterium
AAAGATCGGGTTCGCTGATTAAAGTATTGGCAAGTGCAACTCTTTTTATTTGTCCACCAGAAAGTTCTCCGATTTTCTGCTCAAAATTATCAATTTTTAAAGTGGTAAGGATTTGCTTTATTTTAGTTCAAATTCCCACGCATTCAACATGTCCATTCTTGTCAAAATGTCTGATTCAACCAATTTTTCGGGATTAAGAAGCAAACCTTCGTATTCGGAAATCACTTTTACAATTTCATTTTCAGATTGAAAACAAGCTTGCATCACCGTTAAATTTTCATCGTATTGGGGCGATTGTGGAAGGTAGCTTATTCGTAAATCATTCTTAAACACCACGTTTCCGGCATCATAATTTTCAATTCCGGCAATAATGTTAAGCAACGTAGTTTTACCGGTACCATTTTTTGCTATAAGTGCAGTGCGTTGATTGTCTGTAATCGTTAAAGAGATATTTTCAAATAAAAGTTTATCGCCAAATGATTTTGTCAGATTTTCAATTTGAAGGAAATTTATCATTTTTTTGTATGGAAATTATGGAAATTAATTGCGTTTATTGTGCTTTTTCTCTAAAAATTTATCTCGTTTTCCTTCGAAAATTTCATATTGACAGTACAAACAATCAAGTGAACCGTTAAGCAATTCTATTTTTTTACTCGGTTTCAGTCCAATTTTATACAGATATTCTTCTTCGGAACTAATTACCCAAGCCGAACAACCGGAAAATTTGTGTTTCAGTGTAGTTCCTAATTCTGCATAAATTTCATGAATATTTTTCGGATTTATCCGTTCGCCGTAAGGGGGATTTGTAACTAAAATGCACTTTTTTGATGGTGCTTCGATGGAGTTTATCGATGCAACTTCGGTTTTTATGTATTTGCTCAATCCTGCATTTTTTATGTTTTTTTCGGCTGTTCTGATAGCTTGAAGTGAAATGTCTGAGCCGTAAATTGTGTGATGAAATTCTCTTTCGGCAGAATCGTCATTGCTGATAACATCAAAAAGTGCTTCGTCAAAATCACTCCATTTCTCAAATGCGAATTTGTCTCGATAAATGCCGGGCGGAATATTCAAAGCAATAAGAGCAGCTTCTATTAAAAAAGTTCCTGAACCACACATTGGATCAACAAAATCAGTGTTTCCACGCCAGCCGGTTAATAAAATCATTCCTGCCGCCAACGCTTCATTAATTGGTGCTTCCGTTTGATTGATTCTGTAACCTCTTTTATGCAAAGAATCGCCCGAACTATCCAACGAAATGGTACAAACATTTTGTGCAACGTGGATATTTATCATCAATTTCGGATTGTCCAAACTTACAGATGGTCGTTTGTTGTAACGCTCAATAAAATAATCGGCAATCGCATCTTTTACGCGATAAGCCACAAATTTTGAATGCCTGAAACTATCCGAAAAAACAGTTGCATCAATGGAAAAAGTGGTGTTTAAATTCATAAACTTTTCCCATTCAAATTTTTTCACTTCGTTGTAAATTTCATCCGCATCAAAAGCTTTGAAAGTTAAAATTGGTTTTAAAACACGTGATGCTGTGCGTAAATAGAAATTTGTTCGGTACAAAAGTTCTAAATTTCCTGTAAATTTCACTGCTCTACGTTGAATTTCTACATTGTTTGCTCCCAATGTTACCAATTCTTCGGCAAGCACATTTTCCAAACCTTTAAAGGTTTTGGCAATCATCTCAAATTCGATCATTTATTGTTTGTTTTTTAGATTGTAGTTGTTCCTTTGCTTTTTCCTTGTAAAATTCTACTTCCCGGTTGCACATCTTTATCCACCCAAATATTTCCTCCAATGATGGTGTTACTGCCAATCGTAATCGGTCCTAAAATGGTGGAATTGGAATAAATAATGACATTATCGCCAATTTTCGGATGCCTGTCAATTCCTTTTATCGGATTTCCATTTTCATCTACCGGAAAACTTTTTGCGCCAAGCGTTACGCCTTGATAAATCCGAACATTCGTCCCAATGACGGCAGTTTCGCCAATTACAACGCCCGTTCCATGGTCAATCATAAACGAACTTCCAATTTTTGCCCCCGGATTTATATCAATTCCCGTTTCGGAATGTGCCAATTCGGTTATGACGCGTGGAATTATCGGCGTGCCTAATTGAAGCAAAGCGTGTGCAAATCTATAACTGCTAACAGCTCGAATCCCCGGATAACTAAAAATCACTTCGCCAACACTTTTCGATGCAGGATCGCCATGAAACGCTGCCACTGCGTCCAAGTAGAGTAAATCTCTTAATTGTGGAAGAGATGAAATGAATTTTATGACTATTTCTTCGGCTTTTTTTTCTGTTTCATGACAATTGTAATCTACAACTGTGTTTTCAAAGCATATTCCCGATTTTATTTGTTGGATTAATAACGTGTAAACTGTTGAAATAGCTTTTTCGATGTGCTGATTTAAATTTTCGGGTGTAATATCCGAATCGCCAAAATATCCCGGAAAAATAATTGCTCTCAATAATTTCACTATTTCCTTGATTGTGTCTGTTGATGGCATCGGATGATTTTCCGTTTGCTGACGACACACTTTTTCAAAATTTTCAAGGTCTGAAAGTTGTGAAATACTTAGTTGTATTCTCTTGTCCATATTCTCTCTTTTGTTATTCAAATTTTATCCTTTCTAAATTAAAGTAACCGTTTTAGAATGTTTCATTTGGATAAATTCATCTATCTTTTTTAATGCGTTTTGTAATCTTTTTTCTCCTTTTCCTCCAATTTCAGCATACGGAGTTCCTAAATTTTCGATCTCTTTTTTATACCAATCGTAAAAAAACTCTCTGTCATCGCCATGCTCTCTCACAGGATCGTAAATCCACGGTAAATCGGGCATGCTAAGCAAGTAAAAATCAAAAAAACGACTTGATAATCTTTCTGTAATAAATTTTGGTATTTTTTTGTATTTGTATTCAAACCACACTTTTGTAATAATTAAATCTGTATCAAAAAATATTATTTTCTTCTCTGAATTGATTTTTTCAAATACTTTTTCTTGCTTTATTTGTCTTTCTGCAATTTTTACCACGTCATTATAATCGTAATTTCTATCCAATTGTTCAATGTATTCACGTGCAAATTCTGGCACCCATTGACATTTATAATGATCTGCTAACAATTTAGTTAAATCTGTTTTTCCTGTTGATTCAGGACCGATGATTGCAATTTTCAACACGAGCAAAAAAATAAAATTTTGAAAAATGTGATACGATAGAAAAAAAAAGAAATACCTTTGCAACTTTATTTTCAAAGAAATTATGCACAAAATTACAACTTTTATTCCTCTTTTCGTGATTTTATCCTTTTTTAATTTTCAAATTCAAGCACAAAATTGGGATATTGAACTATTGGAAAGCGTTAATAAAACATCCAATCCGTATGCAAAAGGATATTCGACTTTTATTTCAGAAACAACCATTCCGCTCGCATTTGCCACGCCTGTTATTATTGGTTCGGTCGCTTTGATAAACGGAAATGAAGAACAATTGCGTGAAGCAATTTACATTGGAGCAAGTATCGTAAGCAGTTCTGCGATTATGTACGCACTCAAAGCGTCTATAAACCGTGAAAGACCTTATTTAACGTATCCCAATCGAATAGATAATTATAAAGTTATGACTTCTACATCAATGCCTTCCGGACACAGTTCATTGGCTTTTTCCACTGCCACTTCGCTGTCATTGCAATATCCAAAATGGTATGTTATTGCTCCTTCTTTTTTATGGGCTGGTTCTGTTGGATTTTCCCGAATGAATTTGGGTGTTCATTATCCTACAGATGTGCTGGCAGGTGCAGCTTTAGGAGTAGGAAGTGCCTATTTAACTTTTTTAGCCAACAAATGGTTTTGGAAAAAATACGAAGCTAAAAAAAGCTACCAAACATATTTAAATTGGTAGCTTTCTCATAGATTGGAGGTGAAATTTAATTCAATTTTTTGTTTAAATTTCTTTTTAAAGCAGCTAAAAAGTCTTGTGTATTGAGGTAATGTTCGCGTTTCATCTCATTTCCGTAAACCAAAACAGCTAAATCTTTTGTCATTTCTCCGTTTTCTACAGTTTCAATACAAACCTGCTCCAATTTTTGACAAAAATCGACTAATTCTGCGTTATTATCCAATTGTCCACGGTGCATCAATCCTTGCGTCCAAGCAAAAATAGAAGCAATCGGATTGGTAGAAGTTTCTTTCCCTTGTTGATGTTGGCGATAATGACGCGTAACGGTTCCGTGTGCAGCTTCTGCTTCTACCGTTTTTCCATCGGGTGTTACAAGTACAGACGACATTAATCCCAACGAACCAAAACCTTGTGCAACGGTATCAGATTGAACATCACCGTCATAATTTTTACAAGCCCAAACAAATCCACCGTTCCATTTCATCGCAGAAGCAACCATATCATCAATCAATCGGTGCTCGTAAGTTATTCCTGCTTTTTCAAATTTTTCTTTGAATTCTTGTTCGTAAATTTCTGCAAAAATATCTTTAAATCGTCCATCGTATGCTTTTAAGATGGTATTTTTTGTAGAGAGATAAAGGGGATATTTTTTTGTTAGTGCCATTTGAAATGACGAGCGGGCAAATCCATAAATTGATTCATCGGTATTGTACATCGAAAGTGCAACGCCATCACCTGTGAAATTATAAACTTCCCATTCTTGAACTTCTCCATTTTCATTGGTGAAAGTCATTTTCAACGTCCCTTTTCCTTGAATTACTTTGTCTGTGGCTTTGTATTGATCACCAAAAGCATGACGACCGATAATAATGGGTTGTGTCCAGCCTTGCACGTAGCGCGGAAT
>JBDHYS010000154.1:0-4799 GCA_039811505.1 Paludibacteraceae bacterium
TGTAGTGGCTGGTAAAGTAATGTCTCCGTTAGGCACACTTATCCACTCTCCCTCTTCATCAAACCTATATTGAACCGCTAAAAATCTTGGCCCATTACCAGATGCGTAGTTTCTTGATGAGAGTGTGATATCCGTAAATCCAGTAGCATCAACTTCAATTTGCCAATATTTTTTATACACCCCAGATTCCCATCCTGTTGAAGTTATTGAAAAAGGTGCATTGCTGCCATAAGGAATTGGATTTGTTGCATTGCCCGTTGAAGTCCATGAAATTCTTTTACCTTCATTATTAGCCGAATAAATATTTGCATTAGGAACATCGCCGGTAACATACTTCGCAGGGAATGTCCATGCTGCTATAATATCTGCTTCTTCTGGAGTAGCAAAAGTGGATTTCTCTGAAATTTCTAAAATGTATTCAGAAGCACCTTCGTACGCTTCCCAAGAAGCCGTGAAACCGACATTATGAACATCTGTGGGTTCATTTAAGGTTGGTACTTCTGCGAGCATTGGAACACCTGTTATCCAAACGTCATCTATACGTAAAGTTTCTGCTTCGGCAACAGCTCCTTTTCGTGCAAATTTTAGTCCAAAACTTGACAGATTAACGTCTGCTGGAAGAGGGATATTGTTTATCCTATACCATCCGGGAGCTTTATCCGCATCTTCAATCTGTAAGTCAATTTTTACCCATTCACTACCATTCCAACTATAGATGTCCAAGCTACTATTAACACCGTTTGTAGCTTTACGATAACCAAAAGAGAGTTGGAGATCTTTATAAAATGAAGGAATAACAATGTTGTTCATCGCAAACCCTCTTTCACTACCTACAGGCGTTATATCAAAAAAGACATTACAACCTCCAGAAACTTCTTTATAAGCCAGGTCTGGTGCCGCCACAGTATGAGCAGCGCTAACTACAGTAAATCGAACATCCGGTACTACCGCACAGCCTCCATCTGATAAAGTAACTGCAGAATTGTACAATTCCGAATAACTTGTAATTAACGGATAAGGTCCTTTGCTTTCATTCTTATAATCACCATTCTCTCCGAAATGTTCAGTAAAAACCACTTCTCTCTGCGTTTGTGCAGAGATTGAAAAAAACAATGCAGTTGCTAAAACCGCCAAAATGTACTTCGTTTTCATAAGCTTAAAAATTAAAATAGTTAATATAATGTATTGTTGAAGAGGACTATCAGAATTTTCATTCCGAAAGTCCTCTTTTTATTAAAATTTATTCGTTTGGAGCTTTTGTAACTTTAAAATTATCAAAGAAGAATCGATTGGATTTATTCAATCTGTTTTGCTCAGAGTTTTCAACTGCCGATCGGATTCTAAATTGAGTACGTGATGTCGCCCCATAAATTGTTGCTGTTATCGTTTTCATCGGTTCCGTCTGTTCTTCTCCTGTACGCAACCAGAAATCTACATCAGTTGTATAGCTTGTCAATGCTTGACTGTTAATTGTTCCACCATTTCTCACTTCAATCGTAATACCATCCAAATCGAGTGTTCCACTTGCTGACGCATACATTGCCACATCAAATGAGACTTGCACATTGATAGCTTTAAATGGAGCTATTGCTGAAAATGGAGGTGAAATTAAATCCCCACTTACTTTAGTTTTAGATAATTTCATTAAACCGACACGTAGATAAGTAGAACCAAGCTCTTGTGTCCAACCATATTTATTAATTGTATCTTTTTGAGCCGGAGTTATATTGGCGTTTGTAAATCCAAGTTCATTGGTTGGGAAGTTTGCAGCTGTACCACCAAATGTTTCTTCTGTAATCCACGAGAAGTCTTCTTGGTAGTAAACATATCCGACAGGCATCCCATCATCAACAATCGTTTGGAAAACAATTTCTTCTCCTTGTTTATTTGGATCTTCCAACAGAACAATATCATCAATACGCAAACCTTCTTTTTTGGAAACAACTTTAAAGTGCATAGACGATAAATCTGATACCTTAAAATTACTTTTCACTAATCCCCAACCGCTGTTCGTTCCTCTTGTGTAATTTAATGGAATCCATTCTTCATTATTTTTACTGATGTAAAGTTTCAAATCAGAACTGTTTAATGTGTTAGATGAGTATGCACCAAAAGATAAAGTAAAGTATTCAACCCCTTTTGTATCAACCTGTCCCCAAATCAAAGCAGATTCGGCAGATGGAAAAAGTATATTGTTTCCTCCCGAAGCTCCTTCGTAACCGGCAGCTGAATTATTATTATCAACAGCAGCTGAATGTAAACCTGTGTATTTAGTAAACAGACTTCCAATTCCTTTTTTTGTCCATTGGTCGAAGAAATTTACGTCAATATTAGATATGCTTTCAGTTCCAAAATCTTCAAAATGGTAATAAATAGTTTCATCTTTACTACTTTGAATAATTTGAATTTGTGATTTTGTTCCATCAAGCGTTTCAAGAAGAATTGTCGCTCTTCTTTCTGCATCATCATTTAGTTTGGCTGTAAGTTCAATTGTAACACTTCCAGTTCCAGCTTTTGGAAAAATTTCCAACCATTCTCCCTCTTGTTGCACAGTAGCACGCCAATAAACATTGGATTCCACATCAATCGTTGATGTATTTCCTTCATCATTTAAACCTAAACGACTGATGGTAATAGATGAAGAACTTACTTCAATTTTTGGTACAATAGTTTCAATCTCTTTTTCACAAGACATAAGAATCATTCCTGATAAAAAAGGGAGAAACATCCATTTTATAAAATTCGTTTTCATTTTGAACATATTAGTTTAATGTTATTTTTTATGTATTTTATTCAAATGATAATTTAAATTGTTTTGGTCGTGTCATTGTTTCTTGATATACATTTCCAAAACGATCCGTAACTTTTATTTTGAGAGAAGACGAAGCACTATTAGTAGAAACTTTAAACATGTGAGGATTTGGACCTGTCAAAAATCCTTCTGTTACATCACCATTATCTCTCATTCTTGGATAATCATACGTAATTGCATGAAGCGGATCTCGTAAATAGACGCGAACGGGATTTTTTTTTACACCATCTTCTTCTACTTCAATTTTCCACTTGCTATCATAATTCCATACATTAATAAGGACATCATTTTCCTTCAAGGTATCATAATCTTTACTTCGATTACCGGGTAATTTATCCATAATGCTTTTAACACTACTTTGTGCAAAATATGTTTTTACAGAATTAATATCATACGTTCTAAATTGCTTGTTTTTATCTTGCCCAACACTTTTATAATACCATTTTATATCAGTTCCATCAATATCAAAAACAGCATAACCTGCCGGCGAACCATCTCTACTCAAATTGATGCCTGTCAATTTTCCTCCCCACCACCAAGTAGCACAAACCGCAGCAATATTATGTTCTTCAATGTTGTTTCCAATAGTTGTATGAGTATTAAAATGAGTATGTCCACTTAGGAAATGTACTTTTGTGAATCCATTGAACATATTATGAAACTCAACTGCTTTTGAAGACGGATTGAATGAAAGCGATGTGGTAAAATTAGCATTATAATTTCCTGTACTCGGACAATGAAAAGAAACTACAATTGGTTTTGTTTTATCCTTTATTGCAGACAAATCATCTTTCAGCCAATTTGCTTGCTCCGGAGTCAAATATTTTAAATATTCTCTGTCGCCGATTGTTCCAATTGTTCCTCCATTGTTCGTATATACTGTGTTATCCAAAAAGATATAATGAATCTGTCCCATATCCATTGAAAAATAGGTTGGTCCAAATTCTTTCTTGTACCTCATTTCAGCTAAAAAATCATCCGCATAATATGGATCATTGTCATGATTTCCCATTACATGATACATTGGTGTCGGATAACTTGACATTGTTGATTTATAACTCGCAATATCGTATTTTTTATCGTACCAATATCCATCCCAACTCATATCTCCCAAAACGATTGTATAAACAGCCGTATTGTTTAGGTTTTCAACAAAAGTCTTAGTTTCATTCATAAACCCACTGTTAAATTGGTTCATATCATTGTTAGAAGAAGCTCCTCTGTTTGCCAAATGTAAATCTGTGGCAACAATTAAGGTGTGCTTCGTATCATCCACTTCAACTAACTCAAAATTATGTTGTTCTACAACGTTCGTTGGTGCTGAAAGAGAAGCCCAAAATCCCGGTACAACATTATTTGTTGTTTTGGGTTGATAACCAGAAGGAGATGATATAAACACATACCCATGTTTTTTTTCAGATTGCAACCAATAAAATCCATTCTCATCTGTTAATGTGGTCGTGAAACCATCCGAAACACGAATTCCTTTTAACGGTTTCGTGCCACAAAAAACAGCACCTTTAATTGAATGACCATCTTTATTGGGCACCGAAATGTCAAGTACAATTCTAACAAACGTTTTTCCCAACTCCTGGGTTCTTGTATTTCTCTTTACAGAAATAGTGTAATCACCATCATTTAGTTCATTAGGGACAATAAAAGTAACGTAAGTATTTTCAATTTTCTCTAATGGTATTTCAATATCAGTAGATTCTGTAGAAAAAACCAACAAATCTTTACTTTCAAATCCTTTTCCACTGATTGCTTGAGAAGAGCCTTTCGCAATGCTCATCTGCTTTGGAATAATCACATCTTTTACAAGTGCAGTTGTTCCAATATCCTCGTCATCAATTACATTATCTTTTTCACATCCTAAAAAGATGGATGTGAAAAAGACAAATGTTAAAACTAATAAATATTTATGTTTTTTAATGATTGCCATTAAATTTCCTCAAATTAGTATTTTAATTGTGTAATTCGAACAACT
>JBDHYS010000155.1:0-4788 GCA_039811505.1 Paludibacteraceae bacterium
TCTTGTAATTCGCCATCAATTTGCAGTGTTGGATTTTTTTCTTTGGCAATTTGAGTTGCTTGAATAACTTTGTCTGCCAATTCGTGCTTTGCACTTCCTTTTGATGAAAAACTCAACATTGCAACTTTCGGTTTGAAACCTGCAATCACTTCTGTTGTTTCAGCTGTGGACAATGCGATTGATGCCAATTCTTCTGCCGAAGGATTGATATTGACGGCACAATCAGCAAAAACAAACACGCCGTTTTCGCCCAATTCTGTGGCAGGCGTAAACATAAGAATAGCACCCGAAACAATTTTTGTTCCCGGTTTTGTTTTCACAATTTGAAATGCAGGACGAAGCACATCCCCTGTCGTATTCAAAGCACCTGCTAATTCTCCATCGGCATCGCCATTTTTAATCATCAAACACGCAAGATACAACGGATCTTTAACAAGATTTTTAGCTCCTTCAAAAGTCAAACCTTTTTCTTTCCTTAATTTAAATAAAAGATTGGTGTATTCATCTATTTTTTTATGATTTGCTGGATTGATAATTTCTGCATTTTTAATGTATTCCAATCCTTTTTCTTGTGCCATCTCCATAACCTGATTTTCATCACCGATAAGGATAATTTTGGCTGCTTTTTCACCAAAAATAATGTTTGCAGCTTCCAAAGTGCGGGGTTCTGTCCCTTCCGGCAATACAATCCGTTGCAAATTCTCTTTTGCGCGTTGCATAATACGTTCTAATAATTCCATATTTTATAAATTATAATTTTTTTGACAAAAAAGAAGCAAATTGACAATAAAAATCCCACTAAACATTATAAAAAGAAATATATTTTGCATTATTTCTTACAATACAACTATTTATCTATAAGGATATTAAAGAATTGTACTACAAAAATACTTATTTTCGAGTGAATCTCAAGTGTATATTGTCTATTATTATTTTAAATATGTTGAAGAAGAGAAATACGAACTAATTTTTTGGTTATCTTTGCAATTAATTCATCACACATTTCACTTTTAAATCAAGATACAATGAGAATAAATTCAAATCTATTATTATTTTTCTTCATCGTCATATTATTTAATTCTTGTACGAAATCATTAAAACAAAGCACTATTTTGAATCAATCAGATTTTCCACCAGCACCAATTGCAACGACAACACCAACAGAATTTACAAATTTTGGCAATTCGCGAATTGATAATTATTTTTGGATAAAAGATAAAACAAATCCCAATGTAATTGATTATTTGAATGCTGAAAATAAATATACCGATTTAGTAATGGAATCCACAGCCGATTTACAACAAAAAATATACGACGAAATAATCGGACGGATAAAAGAAGATGATGAATCGTATCCAACACTCCAAAATGGATATAATTACTATTCACGAACATTTAGAGGAAGTCAATATGCGGTTTATTGCAGAAAGAAAAACGAACCAAAAGCCGAAGAAGAGATTATTTTTGATGTAAATGAGATGGCAAATGGAAAAGCGGCTTATGTTTTCAGTGGTTATTCTATTAGTCCCGACAATTCAAAAGCTGCCTATTTTTATAACGAAACGGGTTCTTTTGCTGATTATCAATTAAAAATTAAAGATTTAATCACAGGAAAAGACCTCAAAACTACTATTAAAGGAGTCTCTTCGTTTGCGTGGGCAAATGACAGCAAAACGTTTTTTGTTGGAATTATTGAACCGACAACTTTACGTCCGTACCAAATTTACAGGTATCAATTAGAAAATCCGAAAAAAGAATTGGTTTACGAGGAACGAGACGCAAGATTTACAACTCAAGTTTCAGAAACAAAAACAAGAGAATATATTTTTATTTCCAGCGGCAGTTCCACAACAACCGAAGAACGATTTGTTTCTGCCGATAAACCAACCGATTCTTTTGAAATTTTCACTCCGCGTCAGCAAGATGTAGAATACGATGTGTATGCACACAAAGAATTTTTCTTTGTACGATATAAAGATAAGAAGAACTTAAACGGAAAAATTTATCAAATAGCAAAAGAAGATTATAAAAATCGTGAAAAATGGAACGAAATAATCGGACACAATAAAGACAAAAAGATTGAAAACTTAACCGTTCTGCGTGATTTTATCGTTGTGGAATTTCGTAAAAACGGATTATCCGAATTTGACGTTCGGAATATTAAAACCGGAAAAACTAAATCTGTTCTATTTCCGGAAGCTGTTTACAATGCCTTTTCGAGAGGAAACCCTGAGTACGACGCCGTTACCTTTCGTTACGGTTACACTTCACTCAATCGCCCTACTTCACTTTTCGAGTACAATTGCGAAAACGGAACTTCCGCACTTCTCAAACAGCAAGAAGTTCCTTCAGGATTTGAACCAGACAATTACACTGTTGAGCGAATTTGGGCACAAAATGAAGATGGGACAAAAATTCCAATTTCCATTGTTTATAAAAAAGGATTGAAGAAAAACGGAACAAATCCAACTCTTTTGTACGCTTACGGAAGTTACGGAATGAGTATGGATGTTTATTTCAGTGCAAGTTATTACAGCTTAATTGATCGAGGATTTATTTTTGCAATTGCACATATCCGTGGAGGAAGTGATTTGGGCGAACAATGGTATGAAGATGGAAAATTACTTAAGAAAAAGAATACTTTTACCGATTTTATAGCTTGTTCAGAAAAATTGATTCAAGAAAAATATACTTCTTCGAATTTATTGACCGCAATGGGAGGAAGTGCCGGTGGATTATTAATGGGAGCTGTTGCCAATATGCGTCCCGAATTGTATCAAACGATTGTCAGTCAAGTTCCATTTGTAGATGTGGTGAGCACAATGTTGGATGACACACTTCCACTTACAACAGGCGAATACGAAGAATGGGGAAATCCAAACGAAGAAGAATATTTTAATTATATGCTTTCTTATTCTCCCTATGACAACATAAAACAACAAAATTATCCAAATATGTTGATTACAGGAGGGTTAAACGATTCGCAAGTGCTTTTTCACGAACCGGCAAAATACACCGCAAAACTCAGAGCCAACAAAACAGATAACAACATTATTATCCTAAAAATGAATATGGATAGTGGACACGGAGGAGCAACAGGAAGATACGATGGAATAAAAGAAACTGCCTTTGAGTTGGCTTTTATATTAAATAGAGTTGGAATTAACGAATAATTTTTTCTTAATCTCATAGAAAACTAAACACAATGAAAAAAGAGTATTCAAAAGAGGAATTATTTCATAAAGCTGCCTCATATTGCTCCATTTCAGAACATTGCATTGCCGATGTGGAGCAAAAATTATTTCTCTGGAAAGTTGAGAAGGAAATGAGCAACGAAATAATAAAAAAATTAATAGAAGACGATTTTATCAATGAAAAGCGTTTTTCGGAAGCATTTGTACGCGATAAATTTCGATTCAACAAATGGGGCAAAATGAAAATAGGTTTAGCGTTACGTGAAAAAAAGATTGACAAAACGATTATTGAGAATGCGTTAAATGTAATTGACGTGGGTGAATACGAAGAAATGCTGGCTCAATTATTAAAAAACAAACTGCAAACCATAAAATACGATTACGAATACGAAAAACAGGGAAAATTATTTAAATACGCTCAAAGCAAAGGATTTGAAACCAATGTAATAGAACGTGTTATACGATTTGTGTAAAAACGCTTTGTATTTAAATTTTACAAACTTATTTCCAACGAATCTTTTTATTTTTCTTTCCAAAAATCAATAAATAAAGTGTGAATAAGGGGAGAAAAATATCCAAAAGGAGGATTAAAAAATAAAATTTTCTTTCGCCAAGAATTTTTGCAGTTTTGTTGATTGTTTGAAGTTGGATAAAATACCGGATAAGAAATAATAAAGCCGTCAATCCTATCAACAACCAATTGAGATTAATTCCCCCCCACACAAAAATTGCTATTGTGGTGGCATAAAATAAGGCTCTTGAAAACGGTTCTAAAAGCAATTTGACTTTACTTGTTGATTTATAATCGCCTGAAACAGACAAATGACGTTCTTTCTGCACATACCATTGTTTGATTGTGAGTTTTGGTTCCGAACAAGTAGTGCTACTTTTATCAATTTCTATTCGTGTATTTTCTGCTGTTGCACTTTGATTTACAAACAAATCATCATCGCCGGATTGCAAATGGAGCAAACCGGCAAATCCTTTTTTATTGAAAAAAGTACTTTTCCGATAAGCTAAATTTCGACCTACTCCCATATATGGAAAGCGATTTTGTGCCATTCCTAAATATTGAATTGCCGTAAAAAGCGTATCAAATTTTATAATTTTATTCAACAATCCTCTTTTTCTTAAATAACCTCCGTATCCTAAAACAAATTCGACTGACGGCATAAAATTTCTTGCCATTTTTTGAATCCAATCTTTCCCTTCAGGCATACAATCAGCATCAGAAAGGAGAATTAATTCGTGTTTTGCCGCTTTAATTCCAATTGTGATGGCTAATTTTTTTGTACTAATGCTGGCTGTTCCGTTTGGAACAAAGGAAGTGCGAAGATTTGGATAAGACTTTCTCATCAATGAAAGATAATCTTCTGTTCCATCTGTTGAGCCATCGCTTACAACAATAACTTCAAACTCAGGATAATCTTGTTCTAAAAAAAGCGGTAAAAACTGCCGTAAATTTTGCTCTTCATCTCGTGCACAAATCACCACAGAGACCGGCTCTAAAGAAGTTGTAAAATCGATTGTTCCTTTTGTCTCTTTTTTATTGTGTCGAATAATTCCTCTGAAATAACGTAAATACCAATAAATT
>JBDHYS010000156.1:0-4786 GCA_039811505.1 Paludibacteraceae bacterium
TCTGTTAATGCCAATTTTTCGTAAATTTTTTAAATAATCAAACGTTAAATCGTCTGGGTTGGCTTCTATTGTTATTTCTACATTGGAAGAAAATTGAAAAACAGTAAATAATTTTTTAAGAATTTTTCTAATATCCTCAATTGAAAGCTTTTAATTATTTCCTCCTCCAAAATACATGGTTTTAACTTCTTCCGTTAAATAATCTTTCCCTATTTTTATTTCTTCTATTATTGCTTTAATTAATTCATTTTTTTTTGAAAAGTTTGTTGTTTTGTAAAAATCGCAATATGTACAGATTGTTTTACAAAAAGGGATATGAATGTAAATTCCAGCCATTTTTTTTTGATGTTTTAAGTGGCAAAAATACAATAACAAACTTGATTCAGCAATTTAATAAAGTTAATTAAGAAACATTTTATAAGGAAATTAGCTTGCCGAAATTGATTTTTCTTTTATGTCTCAATATGAAAAACGGCAGTAAATAAATAATTCTCAATAAATTATGCGTTAGTAAAGAAAATCCAATTAATTTTCATACCTTTGTAAACTCAAATTATAGCAAATAGATAGGTGTTTTTATTTACAGACTTTTCTGATTATGAAATTGATATAAGTTGAGTGTGTTTATTTTCTTACAGTATATATTATAAAAGCTTGATCTGTCCTGTAAAGTATAAATATTTGAATAAGAAAAACTATATATGGCAGATACTTTTAATAAAAAAAACGTACAGCAAAAAAAGGCTAAAAAGAAAAAGGATAAACTTGAAAGAAGAGAAGAACGCAAACTCAACAACGATAGGGGGAAAAGTTTAGAGGATATGATTGTTTATTTGGATGAGTTTGGAAATATTACCGATGTTCCACCTGAATTACAAAATAGAACAAAGATTAAGATTGAAGACATCCAATTAGGAGCTGCACCAATAGAGGTTGAAACGGAATTTACGGGTGTTGTTGTTTCATTTTTTTCGGAAAAAGCGTACGGTTTTATAGCCGAAGATAAAAGTAAAGAAACGATTTTCGTGCATGCTAATAAATTGCTCGAACCCATCAAAGAAAACGATAAAGTTTCTTTTGAAAAGGAAAAAACTCAAAAAGGATATGCGGCTATTAATGTAAAAAAAATCTCACAATAAATTACAAATTTCAAAAATTAAAAAATGCAAAAAGGTACAGTAAAATTCTTTAATGAATCAAAAGGTTTTGGTTTTATCACTCCTGAAAATGGAACTGAAGATATTTTCGTTCATATCAGTGGATTACAAAGTAAAATAAAGGAAAACGATGTAGTTTCTTTTGAAGTGCAAGAAGGCAAAAAAGGTCTGAATGCAGTAAATGTTACATTGGTATAAGTTCACAAAACTATTTTATAGTAACATTAAAGCTCCTCTTGTAGGGGCTTTTTTTCTACAATAAATCTTCTAAAACTTTTCTTATTTGTTCGTATGTTTTGATTGTGTTTGGAACCAAAGGCAATCGAAGTTTATTCTCAATTAATCCCATAATGGCAAGCATACTTTTTATTCCTGCCGGATTTCCTTCCACAAAAAGCAGATTGATAAGTTCTGTAAATTTGTAGTGAATGGAACGGGAGCTGTCATAATCGCCGCTTAACGCCAAACGCACCATACGACTAAATTCTTTTGGAAAAGCATTTCCAATCACAGAAATAACTCCTACAGCTCCAAGTGTGATGAGTGGAAAAGTAATCCCATCGTCTCCGGAGATAACTAAAAAATTGTCCGGTTTGTTTTTTATAATATCGTCAATTTGAGCAAAATTTCCTGATGCTTCCTTTACTGCATAGATATTTGGAAAATCATACGCAAGACGCAATGTCGTTTCGGCACTCATATTTACTCCTGTTCTGCCGGGAACGTTGTAAAGAATAATCGGAAGCGGTGAGTTTTTAGCAATGGCTGCGTAATGTTGATACAATCCTTCTTGCGAAGGTTTGTTGTAGTAAGGAGTAACGCTTAATATAGCATCATAACCCGTAAAATCATCGTTTTGAAGGGATCGAACAATCTCGTTTGTGTTGTTTCCGCCCAAACCAAAAACCAATGGAACTCTTTCTGCCACTTGTTCTTTTACAAATTGCTTGATGGATTCTTTTTCGTTTTGAGATAAAGTTGGCGTTTCTGCAGTTGTGCCACAAATTACCAAATAATCTGTTCCGTTTTTTATTTGATGTTCAATTATTTTGCTGAGAGCCGTAAAATCTATTGTTTCATCTTCTTTGAATGGCGTAATTAACGCCACGCCCATCCCAACTAATTTTGAATGTATCATATCTGAAATAAAATATTACTATTTTTCTTTTTGATGGCTTTCGTCCTAATGAAGCAATCAGTTCTTTTGACAGAATGTATTGTTTTTGTCAAATAAAAATAAATTTAGCTATACAAAAAAACAAATAAGTTGCTTTTTTATATTTAAAATACAAAAATACATTAATAATCGTTTGTTTGTATCTTTTTTAGGTAAAAAAATATCTCTTTGAATAATTTTTGTTCGTTTATATTGTCTAAAAAGAAATCCGGTTGTTCTGTTTCTTGAGGTTGTTGCTCTTTGTTTTTTTCTCCTTTTTCTTCTGTTGTGGAGAGAGCTGGCAGGATAATTTTGAAATCGTAAAAATGATTTGAAGGTCGGTTTAATCCGGTTTTAAGCAAAGCATTGCTGTACAAACCGATGTATTGTAACGGAATAATTGGATCAATAGTTAAGTCAATAAGCAAATCGTAATTATTTTCGAATAATTCTTGTAGATAATTTTCTTTCGGGCGTTTCAACCAATCAACACATTTTTTTCCGAGAATTTTAAATTGTGGTAGATTCGGTTTTGTGGATTTGTCTTTTTGAACATATCCCCAAGCTGTTACTTTTTTCCCATTTTCATTCAATGTGGTTATAACATCTTTTATAAAGGGATTTTTTTCGGTATAATCACTTTCAAAAAGAAGTAAAATTGTGCTTATGTTTTGAAAATCTACCCATTTTTGAGTTTTTTCTTGCAATAAAAGGTGTTTTTTTACCTTTTTCTCGAAAATGTAGTTTTGTAGTTTTTTCATAATGATATTATTTCTCTGTTATTCACTTAGTAATGAAAGAAACTCATCTTCATTCATCCGTTGGATGCCTAATTTTTCTGCTTTTTTCAGTTTTTCCGGTCCGATATTTTCTCCTGCCAATATAAAACTTGTTTTTGAAGAAACGCTTCCACTGTTTTTACCACCGTTTTGCTCAATTAATTTTTTGTATTCATCTCTTGAATGTTGAGAAAATGTTCCACTGATAACAATTATTCTTCCTTGCAATTTTTCACTTTTTGCTTGTTCTAATTTTTCGTCTATTTCAAATTGTAACCCGTTTTCTTTTAATCGTTGTACTAATTCTTTGTTTTGCTCATCTGAAAAATAAGTCGTTACGCTTTGAGCAATTCTTTCTCCGATCTCATCTACTGCGGTTAATTCTTCAATGGATTTACTGCTCAAATTATCGATACTTTTGAAACTAAAAGCCAATTTTTTCGCTATTGTTTCACCTACAAAACGTATTCCAAGTGCAAATAAAACTCTTTCAAAAGGGATATTTTTTGATTTTTCTATGCTGTTTACAATATTCAGAGCCGATTTTTCGCCTAAACGCTCCAATTTGGATAAATCTTCGACCCGCAAGGAATAGATGTCGGCACTGTTTTTTAATAAATTGTGGCTAAAAAGCAACTGAATTGTTTCTACTCCCAATCCGTCAATATTCATCGCTTTTCGCATTACAAAATGCTCGATTCTTCCTTTTATTTGCGGTGGGCAATTATTTTCATTCGGACAATAATGCGCAGCTTCACCTTCCATTCTGATCAAAGGTGTGTTGCATTCAGGACAATTGGAAATAAATTGCACTTTTTCTTTTGTTTCATCACGTTTGCTAAAATCCACACTTGTAATTTTCGGAATTATTTCTCCACCTTTTTCTATAAAAACGGTGTCTCCGATGTGTAAATCGAGTGATTCTATAATGTCTGCATTGTGAAGTGATGCCCGTTTTATTGTTGTGCCTGATAATTGGACGGCTTCCAAATTTGCAACAGGCGTAACAGCACCCGTTCGCCCCACTTGATACGAAACCGACAACAATTTTGTTGTTGCTTGTTCGGCTTGAAATTTATAAGCAATCGCCCAACGTGGAGCTTTGGCTGTAAAACCAAGATTTTTTTGTTGCGTAAGCGAATTTACTTTTATCACTACGCCATCTGTTGCAACAGGAAGATTTTTTCTTTCGATGTTCCAAAAATCGAGAAATTCAAAAACTTCTTCCGGATTTTTACACAATTTTATGGCATCAGATACTTTAAATCCCCAAGATTTAGCAGATTGTAAGTTTTGAAAATGGGTGTCAAAAGGTAAATTTTCACCCAATAAATAGTAAAAATATCCGTCTAATTTTCGTTTGGCAACTTCGGTCGAGTTTTGAAGTTTTAATGTGCCGGAAGCTGCGTTGCGAGGATTTGCAAAAAGTGGTTCTTCTTGTTGTTCGCGTTCTTTGTTCAATTGCTCAAAAACAGGCCAAGGCATTAAAATTTCTCCTCTAATTTCAAATTTTTCAGGATAATCGTTTCCTTGAAGTTGCAGCGGAATGGAACGAATTGTTTTGATGTTGGACGTTACGTCATCGCCCTTTTCTCCATCGCCGCGTGTTATTGCGCGTATTAATTTTCCATTTTCATATTGAAGAGAAATAGAAGTTCCATCGTATTTTAATTCGCACACAAGTTCAAAATCGG
>JBDHYS010000157.1:0-4782 GCA_039811505.1 Paludibacteraceae bacterium
TCACTGTTCTTGTCGGGAAACGATAAACAAGGAATTGCTTTAAATAGCTTTGGCCCATTACTCTCATCAGTAATTTTCGTATTAATATGATTTATTATTGAATCAGAAACTTTGTCCAAATTGATAATGACAGCCTTTGTAACCTCGTTAATTTTGGGCGTTTCCAGTAGATAGTAAATTACTTTTAAAACCTGCGATGTGTAATGCAGTTCTGCAAAATCAAAAAATATCACACAGTTTTTTCCTGCATACTTATCAATCTCTTTGATTAATGCTGAGAACGAAAAATTATAGAAGGTTTTATTTTTAAAGGGAGTTGGACTTGAAGCAGGGGCCTGTCTTGAAAATTCGTTAAACTCTTTAATTGCTTTATGAAATACATAAACCATACTAATAAACTCATAAGTAGTATTGGTTAAGTCTTCAAGGGAGAAATTATTCTTTTTTTCTGCATCTTTATTTTTATAGTAAACATAATTCTCAAGTATTTTACTTGGATGACGTACCGGACTAAGTACTCTTGCATCAACAGGCTTGTTCTTAGTTGAAGGCTTTTGCTCCGTCTTTCCAGGTAGCAATATGCTAATCATAGTACCCTCAAATAACGGAATGTCTTTTTCATTTGAATGAACTACTGCTTCGCTTATGTCGTATGGATTATGAATACTAATTTTTGACACACCGTCTTTTACTTCGCCATATACTTTATCGGAAAAATCATAAAATACTTTACCCCGTCCTGACCTTATTTTAATTAATCCTTTATTTCTTCTTACCATATCCACCAAAAAGAATAATCCCCTTGGTACGAATTTGTAATACTCCATGTTTTTATCAATGGGATTCCTTGATGTTTCCAAGAGAAATGCAAATTCAATTATTTGCGAGTCCTTATTAGATTTTTCGAAGCCTTTTGAGAATAAGTGTTTCAATGAATCTTTCATCTCCATGTACTTACTTTCAAGGGTATTTGCATATCCTTTCCCAAAATCCAGGAAAGTGTATTTTATGTAAGACATCGGATTCAAGATGTCATAGCCATCAAGATTGACTTTATTTCTTTGCCTGTCTTTGATTGCGCCAGTTGCCTTTACTGCGGCTGCTTTAGCAATAACATCCTGCTTAACCGCCTCTTTATTTTTAAAAAAGTCAAGCATTTCCTGCTCCCTTTCCATCTTGAAATCTGCATTTGCGGTATGCAGTGTTTCTTGCTTAAAAGAAGCTCCTGTAAAGCACTCTTTTAGAGCTCCCTCATCAAAGGCATGTTGAATTGTATTACAGAATAATTCCTGAAAAATTACATTAGTCAGAACCCTACTTTCAAAAATTGAATAGCATCCATGCTGATTCAGTATATCAACAAATTCTTTTTCTACTTCAAGCAATTTCTTTTTAGTAATTGCTTCTTCAAATACATCTTCAAAATTCAATACTTCGCCATCATCCTTGCTTTGAATAATTGTGAATGGAATTACTTTACTTGTATTGTTATGATGCCGGTAATCAAAACTCCTGTTATAAGAGCCATCTGTAAATTCATGTTCTTTTTCAACGTTTTGCAGGTCATCGCTTCGCAGCAAATTCCAGTTTGACATTAAAGAAGTATTCAGATTTCTTCTTTTAGTTTCCTTGTCTTTATTGTATGCAATATTTTCCTCCGTATCATTTTTAGGAAACTTGCAACCGTATTTTTTTGAATAGTGTTCTTGTTGTGGTTTTGAGAGCTTTTCGGTAATAGGGACTGTTGCATTATACCAAGGCAGCTTAATAGTTACTTTTTTGCCAGACTTTATCAATTTATACATCCATGCAAAAAGGAAAACGATTTCTTCCGTATTAATCCATTCAGTGATAGTCAAATCAAAAGCAACATCTATAACATCTTCCGAAAAACTCCTTTTCCAATGACTTGTTTTTTGCGGATTGCCTTCTGCATCTTTATAGGCAACATCTTCCCTTAACACAAAATCAAATTGCGCCTGGCAAAACTTTGGGCCGAACTCAATTATGTGTTTTGTATCTGTCATATTTGATATTAAATTTTTACTCTTGCTTCTCCGCTCATTAGTTTTGATAAATATGTGTCCCGGAGATTTTGAAGGTTTTGAATTTGTAGTTCATTGTTCTTAATCTTATCGAATAAAGGCTTTACAATTTTATCAAATTCTTCAAGTCTCTTTGGAGGTGGTATAACAAAATCTAATTCTTTAAACACTGTTCTCGAAATTTCATCAAATGTAGAGCCATTAGATGCCGTTATAATTGAAGCAAGATTCTTCTTTAACCATAGAAACATATAGTAGTTAGAAAAACCCTTATCGCAAATGACCGCAATATATCCCTGATTGATTGCGACAGGCACTTCGGTTATTGTTATGTAACCAATTGGAGCTCTTGAGGATAATAATACTGTCCCAATTGGTAATAATCCTGAGCCGATTTGTTTTAGTCCTTTTTCAGTAATTGTTCTATCTGTTCTATTCAAGAAAACACATTTTCTTTTGGATAAATCTCTTGGGGAAGTCCAGGCTATATCTCCATTCCAAAATTCGGGAACCTCAGTACTTGGAGTTGTTCCACCTTTTACCGACACTGCGTAATCAACAGTCGAAATTTCCCAGTCAGTAGTCTCAACGACAAACCATTGCTTGAATAGCGTTTTTGCGTATTCTTCAATCGAAAAATTGTTTTGTGTTAAAAGCTCAATTTTATTATCAAGGCATTTTAATATTGCTGCAATTTTCGAATAAGAAAGGTTGAACGGCTCCATGAAAGATAAAACTGGCAAAATTCGCATCAATATGGACATTTTGTAGGTTTTTTAAAACGATAGAACTCTTCATCGATTGTTTTACAGATGATTGAACCAATGTGGAGTGTTTTGCCTTCTCTTCATAAAAATGATAATCTCCTGCACTGATAATTAGTTCAATTTCAGGTTCATTTTGAATGGTTTCAAAAATTTTATTTAGATATGGAGTACAGTCCTGATTTGTATTGGGTATAAGACCATAAGATGCAGCATATACTTTTTTTTGAGCATAACTTGAAAAGAAACAGCATAGCAGCAATAAGAGTAGTGTAATCTTTTTCATATTTTTATGTTTTAAAAACATTACCGTGCGTATCGATATGAAATCCTGAATTCAAATCAAAGGCATCATACAACATTTTTCCGGCGAACACTTCATTAGTCGCACCAAAGTAGGTTAAAGTTCCGTTTTCTATTAATAAAGTGAGTGGAACATACTGAACAGCAAATGTAAAATCGTGCATAATGATGACAATCGTAGTTTGTTGTTGACGGTTCAGATCATTTAAAATCTCCATAATTTCAAACTTATGAGCGATATCGAGATTGGAAAGGGGTTCATACAGGAGTAATAAAGGGGTTTGTTGTGCAATAGCTCTGGCAATTAACGTTCTTTGAAACTCTCCTCCGCTAAGTTGGTTTGTAAATCTGTTTTTAAGATGTGTCAGTTTGGTTTTCTCCAAAGCATCCATCACGATTTGATGATCATTTTCATTAGAGAATTCCCATCTGTTTTGGTGTGGATTTCGACCCATCATCACGGTATCATACACAGAGAAGTCATACACCAGATCTTGTCTTTGAGGAACAACAGCAACCAAACGGGACAATTCCATAGTAGAATAGTTTTGAATTCCTTTTCCATCAATATGAATTGATCCTTCAGAGGGTTTTAATAAGCCGGTAAGTAGATGTAGTAACGTCGTTTTCCCAGAACCATTTGGCCCTAATAAGGCACAGAAATCCCCTTTTTGGAGAGAGAAATTAAAATTTTGGATTACAAAATCGTTATCATAATGAAAAGAGAGAGCAGATGTTTGGAGAATCATAAAAATAAAGTTAAGTTATTTTAAAAAAAGGTAGGTTCCCAGGTGTTTACGCCTTTGGTTTTTTTTGGATTACATTCCCGATTCAGGAGGAACACTTTTTTATCTATACCCCAATAAAAACCGCCCAATTTACCTGAAGATGTTATTACTCTATGACAGGGTATCACAAAAAGAACCGGATTTTTCCCAATGGCATTTCCGACAGCTCTTTGGGCTTTAGGTTTGCCCACTTTAGCAGCGATATCACCATAAGTGGTAATCGTGCCAAATGGGATCTCGAGGAGTGCTTCCCAGACTTTTCGTTGAAAAGGAGTCCCTTTCAGATGAAGTGGAATTTTAATCTGATGATCAAAATCTTTTTTAAAAAGCGCCTGGATCAACAGATGCATTTTGTTTTTTTTATTTCTAATTTTTGAATAGGGAAACCGTTTATGTAGCTGTTCAACAAAAGTTTCCCCTTTTTCAATGTAACCCACATAGCATATCCCTTTAGGGGTAGAGGCGACGATCAGTTTCCCGATTTTGGTTTGGAGAATACTGAATGAGATGGCAGGTTGATTTTTTTTGGATTTAAAATCGACACCCTCTCTATCTTTTAGGGTAACCCATTGTATATGAGATCTTTTTTGATCATCAATAAGACTGTTTTTAGATAGTGGCTCCATTTTAAAAAATTAAAGTACAAAAATACAAGAACTTTTTGAAATGAAGGGTATAAAAAACACGAGAGCCGGAACATGAAAATGCCCGACTCTCAACCACAATTAACCATTAACCAAATAGTTATTATTTCTGAGCGTTCTTAGCCGCTAATTTTTTCAAAACTTCTTCCTGAGTTGCAGCAGGAAGTGGCTGATAATTAAAGAATTCCATAGAGAAGTTTGCTCTTCCGCTTGAAATATTTCTTAAAGCAGTAGCATA
>JBDHYS010000158.1:0-4778 GCA_039811505.1 Paludibacteraceae bacterium
TTGGGTTTCTCGTTCTATTTTTCCGATGTCGCTCATAGTAAATAGTTTATTTTAGTCTATTGAATGCTTATCCATTTCCAAACAATCTGTTACTTTCGTTAATTGCTTTTTGTATCTCTGTGTCAGAAAAATAAGACTTCTCTAACTTCTTTTCCCACTCTTTGTCCGCCTCTATCAACTCCTTAACTGTTTGCAGAGAAACTCTTTCATTTTCTTTTTCTAAATCGCAGATTGCCATATCAATAGTGGTTAATACTTCCAATTGATTTACATTTTTATATTTAAATTCTAATTCAAGCCAATCAATATGCGACTGCATTTCCCATTTTTCAATGTATGCGAGAGCTTCGTCGCTATTATTACCCTTGCTAAATACGGTGCCTTGTTTGTTTGATTTGGCACTCACATAGTGTTTGCTTTTTGCTATGGCTTCACCACCGTTGTATCTTACTTCGTGAGCATAAGGACCAGCAGGTTTTCGCATGAATGTGCTGACCCCAATCTCTTGTTTTCTCCTAACTAAATACAATAGTTTTTGAACTTTTTTCCTTCCTAATGGATACTTCTCCGAATAAAACGCATTTACAATAGCCGTAATAAGTACGGCATCTTGGTATTTTGTGTTTTTATCTTTCGCTGAAATGTTAATTACCTTATTAGTTGGTATTTGCTGTTTTTCAATATTTCTGAGTAATCTTATTTTCCCGGTCAGCAAATTTTGCATCATGCCTTGTTTTATCTGCTTTTGCTTTTCTAATTTTTGTTCCAACAAAGAAATTTCAGCATCCATATCGGATAGGATGGTAGCGATGCGAGTTTGTTCAGATTGTTTAGGTAACTTTATCTCTGTTTTTAGAAAGTTATTTTTAGATAAATTATGTCTTGTTGCTCCTTGTGCTAATGAAAATAATAACTCACGTCCATAAATACTTCTAAAAAAGTAAGATAAATAAAGTCCATTGTTTTTCAATTTACTATTTAATCTGAAACCAAAGCAAAAACTATTTAAATAAAGGTTGGGTATATTTTCCAATAAAACAGAACACATACCAACTTCTTCCGGAGTTTCCGAAGAAGTGTTGAAAAACAAGTCGCCTTGTAATGCTTTGTTTTGACTTTCGCCATCTTTTATGTTTACATATTCAAGATATGTGGTATCTATTACAGAATTACTCATTATGTTCATAAATGGAATATAAGGACAATTTCCATTTTCAAAATCATTTTTCGACTTACCTGATAATCCTCCAAATGTTTTCCCTAACTTATCAATAATTATGTTTTCCCACCCCTCTTTCGGTTTTAGCAGTTCCTGCATTGCACCTTGCTTTATTGCTTTTTTCTTGGCTATCAGCTTTTCGGTGGCAGTAATCAGTGCATCGGCATCGCTTAGGGCGGTGGCTATGGCGGTTTGCTCGGCTTTGGTTGGGGGAAAAGGTATTTGTATGGTTTTTAGGATGTTTTTTGAAATGCTATATACTTTTAATCCTGTTGCATAAGTATCAATCTGTTGTTTTACAAGTTTATTGTAAAAGATTAAACCTTTGAAGCCATTAACAATATTATCATTTTTACTTCGAAGCAGAAAAGTGTGTAGTCCTGAAATAACTTTTCGATTACGGATGTTTTTTATTTCTACACTTTTCCCAACACCTAAATAATCTTCCGAAGCATCAGCAACAATAATGTCTCCATTTTGTATGTATGCATAATTTTTTAACTGGTCAAATGAAATTGTCGGAAGTATAATAGTATCTAAATCTAAATAATAACTTTGGCATTTAGTATGAATATCGCCATAATGTACATATCCTATATTATCGTTTTCAGTAAGTTCTGCTCGTGAATATGTTGCTGTTTTCAGAAAAATAAAAACATCATCATAGGTCATGATTTCCCAATCCTCCGGAATTACCCCAATCTCTGTATTTTTATGTCCTTTTGCTACCATTCGTAATTCATTTGTTTTAAATGGTTTTCTACTTTAGCGGTGAGTAAATCCACTTCGTTTGTCAGCTCAGAGAGTGTGTTTTCGTACCGGTCGGCAAGCTCTTTTATACGTTGGGTAAGACGGTGGCTTACGGCATCCATTTCTGTTTCCACACGTTGCTTTACCGAAGCCATCCACTTCTTTTCAACTACAATTTGTATTATTTCGTTTTCCGTAAGTTGCGGATATTGCTTTATTACTTTTATTTCTAATTTGTTTTTTTCGGTTTTTAGCTTGGCGTTCTTGTCATCTTCTTCCTCATATAGCCACACCAAAGTTTCTAATAAATCGAATTCGTCTTTCAAATCGGCATCTATTTTTGTGCCTTTCTTTGGTGTAATTTCTTTCAGTCGTTTTTTTACGTTGGTTTTCGATACTTTCCCTTTTTCGTCCATCACTTCGTTTAGCAATCCTTCCTCCGAATTTTCTTTTTCAATTAGTTCTTCCTGCTTTGCTTTGGCGGTTTCAATTTCTTCTGTCAGCTTATCCAAAATCGCCTGCTCTTTTGCAAAGTATTCTTGCACAATTAAAGCGGGCGGTATCAGTCGTCCTTCCAATCCTTCTAATCCGGCAATATCTTTCAGTTGTCCTTTTTGGTTTTTCTTTTGTAAACGTTTTACCTCATTTCCCGCTTTCCACCCATCAGCACTAATTTCATAAAAATCGTCCTGCATGGTTTCGCTCCAATAATCAAGAAGGTGTTGGTAAACAGCGTATTTGTCGGTTAGCGGTTGTTTGTGAAAATGAGAAAGCATGTTTTCGGCAATTATATCAATCTCTTTTTTGGGTCGGATGCCTTTGTTAAGTTGTGAGCAGTATTCGGCAGTTTCTTTTTCCCAATTTGAATAAACTTCGCTCATGGTGCTTATAAAACTAATAAATTCGGCATGGTTGTATATAGTGCTGATTATCTGCTCTTTTTCTACTTGGAGATTAAGATGATTGGGGCGGTTGTTAATTGTGCTAAACAACGTGTTTTTTAACGATGGGCAAACAGTCCAATATTCGTTCAAAGCATTGATGTCGTTTATAGGAATACCACCAAGCAAGTGAGCTTCAATATCTTGTATGTCATCAATATCTTGATTGTTAATGTATCGCGGAATGTTAAGGTTGTAATCATTCTTTGGGTCTGAAATTTCAGAAATAGGAATGTTACGTGAATATCCTTCTTTTTCGATTTTACTTTTATATGTATCTACAATTTTATGAATATCTCTTTCACGAAGTCGGTTTTTGTTCCCATCTTTGATAAATCCTTTGCTTGCATCTATCATAAAAACATGTGTCCGCTTGTCTGCGTCCTCCTTATCCAGCACAATAAGACACGCCGCTATTCCTGTTCCGAAAAACAAGTTGGCAGGTAGCCCCACAATGGCTTTTATGTATCCTTTGTCGATTATCTTTTTTCTAATGTCCGCTTCGGTGTTTCCACGAAAATTTACGCCTAACGGCATAACAATACAGCCTTTTCCTTTCGATTTTAGCGATTTAATCATGTGAAGTAGAAATGCGTAATCGCCGTTTTTCGCAGGGGGCAAAGCGTAACCATCAAAGCGTTTGAAGATATCGTTTGACGGGTCTAATCCATTCATCCATTTTTTATAGCTGAAAGGCGGGTTTGCTACGGCATAAGAAAACTGTTGCAATTCGCCTGTTTCTTCTTTAAGAAATTGCGGATTAGCTAAGGTATTTCCCAAAGCAATTTCAGCATCGGCAAAATTGTGCAACCACATATTCATCACTGCCAAACCACGAGTTGCGTTGTCGTTTTCTTGTCCGTAAATGGTAATTCCGTTGGGTGCTAAATCGGCTGCTTTGAGCAACAGTGAACCTGATCCACACGTCATATCATAAATAGTATCTTCTTGACTTTCTGAGTTATAAATCTCAATCAATTGAGACATTATGCGAGAAACTTCGGCAGGTGTGTAGAATTGCCCCTTACTTTTACCACTTTCGGTGGCGAAGTTTCGCATCAAATATTCGTAAGCATCGCCAAGCAGGTCGTCATCGTCGGCTCTATTGCCCGAAAAATCGAGTTCTGATTTGTTGAAAATGTTGAGTAGGTTAGTTAAGGTATCAACTTTATCTTTTCCTGTTCCTAATTTAGTTTCATCATTGAAATCGGCTGATGTGATTATATTGGTCAGCCCATTGTTTTTTGCAAATTCACCGATGATGATATTTATTTGGTTTCCAATATCGTCTTTTCCACGCCATTTAAGCATATCGTAAAAACTTGTTCCGTCTCTTAATTCAATAAGCGGGTCTTTTTTATCGGAAACATATTTCATAAATAGCAGAACTAACACATAGTCTTTGTATTGACTTGCATCCATGCTGCCTCTAAGTTCATCGCAACTTGCCCATAATGAGCTATATAATTCAGATTTTTTAACTGCCATTTTTTACTTGTTGTGTAAATACCAACGATATGATGATAGATTTATTTGATTATTTCCAATTATTTCTCCACAAAAATACAGAATTTTACCCAACTTTACACCAAGCAAATTACGAGAAATAAAAACAACGATCATTTGCTTCACTTATGTTCACTAAAACCACTCGTTCATTTAAAATGAACATCGTAAAATAATGAACAAAGCAAACGACATCACATCCCCCTCCTCTTTTTCTGTTGCGCCCTCAATCTCCGTTGAAAAGCCGTTTCTGCATAATCTTCGCCGTGAACGTTCAATAAGTTGCCAGCGGAAGGCAAGATTTCAACCATAGCGTTACCGAGCGTTTCCAATACAGATACGCCGGAACTCCGTTGCAAGTA
>JBDHYS010000159.1:0-4746 GCA_039811505.1 Paludibacteraceae bacterium
CTTAGCTATCTGTTTCAATTTAATTGCTGCAGAAAGGCCAGATGGACCACCCCCAACAATCAAAACATCGGTATATTCCTTTTCACACTGGATTACTGAGGAAAAAAACTTCCTTAAACAGCTGAAACCTTTCATTTGGACGATTCGATTGTAGAAATTAATCGAGTTTTAATCACTACCATCCTTACACACAAGGAATTTAATTTTATATTTTAAATGGAGGATCCAATTGAATTGTATTGTATTCAAATCCTTCATAAGACTGAGGTGTTATTTATTGTAATTATCTTTATAGAATCCAAAACATGTTAATATTTTAAACAGTCTCCACTCTCTTGATGCGATAAAAGTTATTGGATCCATGTCCCCAACAGAATATAGTACAAAGTTAAATTATTTTTAGAACCGATTCTTGTTGAAGGGATTTCAGGATATTTTTTTGACTTTTATACCTACGACCTTCCTATTATTATTATTATTGAGTAACATAATAACTCTTGTTTTCACCCAGATCGTACAAAGCAATTTGCATTATTAGAATGTCCATATAAGCAATTCTGTCAAATTCCCAATTTCGAGTGTGTTTGTCGATTAATTCTCGATGAAATTGTTCGTTTTTGAGTGTGTTTTGAAGTAATCGGATCGCAAAATCTTCATCTTCTTCATCTTTAAACATCGGAAGCACAGTTTGTTGTGTTTCGCCCTCTTCAAAATTCTTAATCGTTTTGATCACAAAACTTACAATCACATCTAAGCAATCTATCCAAAAAACGCTCTGCTCTTCAACGGCATAGTAAATGTCTTCGTTGTTCAAAACTATTTTTTTGAATACTTGCCGCCAAATATCTTTATCCATTTTGAAATCGGCAGTTTCCGCATTCATATAGTTTTGATAAAACTCGGAAGTTGTGATTAAATCATACACATCTTTCACAACATCTTGATTATTAGCCCAACTAATTTTTGATTGGATTAAAAAATCTTGAATTTGTTGGTTTTTTTGTATAATTCCGACTACTTTGTTTTGTACAAATCGCCTGTTTGGATTTAAGTCTTCTTCGGTTGGACGAAGTTTGTTCATTCTTGCATCGAGCTTATTTTCAGCAAAATGGGTAACTTCTACAATTAAATTGAGCAAATGAAAATAAAGTTCATACGCTTTTTCAATACTATAAAATAACTCTTTTTCGGCTAATGAAACTGACGTTCCTTCGCTTTTGTAAAATGCGTAAACAGTTTGTAAAATCTTAATACGCAATAAGACACGATTAATCATACCTATTTTTTGATTCTCACCTCTCTGAATTAATTTGCAAAGTTAGGAATTTTTTTGTTGTAAATAGCTCGAAAAAATAGAAAAACAAAATTTAGCATTAAAAAAACTTTTTATAAAATATTTAACAAAATTTTTTCAAATAAAGGAAGATGATTATATTTGTAGAAGAAAATTGGAGATTAAATGAAAAAATAGTTTCACTGGCTGATAAAAACAAAACTCAAGTTGATGTTGAAATGTTGGTAGATATTCATACGCATTCTGTTTTTGATGAAGCAAATTGTGTTTCGGTGCAAAATGTGATGTGGCACGAGGCAGAAAATTTTGCTATTTTAACCAAAGCTCAATCACTTTTTTCAATTGGGATTCATCCTTGTTTTCTTGATGCCGTTTCCAATTCTTCGCTCGAAATTCTTTTTGAAACAGCTCAATTTTCCAATGTAGTTTTTATTGGCGAGTGCGGATTGGATAAAAATAGTACTGCGAATTTTGCTGTTCAACTCTATTTTTTCCAAAAGCAAATTGAAATTTCCGAAAAACTGCAAAAACCGCTGATTATCCATTGTGTAGGCTATTTTAATGAGTTGATTTTACTGAAAAAGCAATTAAAACCTAAACAGAAATGGATAGTGCATGGTTTTAGAGGAAAAGAGCAATTGGCATTGGAATTGTTAAAATTTGGTTTTGATTTGTCTTTTGGGAAGCATTTTAACGAAAAAAGTGTTTTAGCAGCGCCACTAAATCGCCTTTTTGTCGAAACCGATGAGAGTGATTTGTCGATTTCGCATATTTATCAATCCATTGCAAACGTAAAGCAATGTTCAATAGACGATTTATCAGCGGGGAAAAAGTTGTTAAAATGTTAATAATTAAAGTTGAATATTTTGAAGTGTAAATTTCTAATCCAAAAACGATTAAATTTTTGTAAATTTGTCAGTTTATAATTTTTTTAGACATTTAACAATGAAATATCGCAAAATAATTCTCTTTTCGTTTTTTATAACACTCTCAATAATAGGTTTTTCACAAGAAATCTCATCTTTCCAACAACGAAAACTCTTTCAAACGCTTACAGCCATTTCCACAATGTATGTGGATACAATTAACGACAAAAAAATGGTGGAAAACACGATTAAAAGTGTGCTTGAAGAGCTTGATCCACATTCCACTTACACGCCAAAAGAAGAAGTGCAACGAATGCACGAACCTTTGGAGGGAAGTTTTGACGGAATTGGCGTGCAGTTTCAAATGATAAAAGATACGATGAATGTGGTGCAAACCATCACCGGAACACCGGCAGAAAGAGTAGGGGTTTTGCCCGGCGATAAAATTATTCAGATAAATGACTCGGTAGTTGCAGGTGTGAAGATTCAAAATTCAGATATTCTTAAAAAACTTAGAGGGAAACGCGGAACGCCTGTTTGGGTGAAAATTATGCGAAATAACAACCCTGAATTGATTGAATTTAAAATCATTCGGGATAAAATTCCGATTTTCAGTATCGATGCTACGTATATGCTTACAAATCAGATTGGATTTATCAAAATTAATAATTTTGGTAGTACAACGGCTGATGAGTTTAGAACAGCGCTTCAAAAATTAAAAGATGCCGGAATGAAAGATTTGGTTTTGAGTCTTGAACGAAACGGAGGAGGTTATTTGCACACTGCAATTGATTTGGTAGATGAGTTTTTTTCTGCCGACAAATTAATTGTTTACACAGAGGGAAAAAACACGAAAAGAACGGAGGCAAAATCGACCAAAAAAGGAGGTTTTCAATCGGGACGAATTGTGGTGTTAGTGGACGAATATTCGGCTTCGGCAAGTGAAATTCTAAGCGGTGCCATTCAAGATTGGGATCGGGGTGTAATTGTGGGAAGACGCACTTTTGGCAAAGGTTTGGTGCAACGCGAAATTCCTTTGATTGATGGCTCAATCATCCGTTTGACGATGGCACGTTATTATACTCCAACAGGGAGAAGTATTCAAAAGCCGTACGACAAAGGGGTTAAAGATTACCAACAAGATTTGATTTCGAGGTACAAACACGGAGAGTTTTTGCACAAAGACAGTATCAATTTTCCCGATTCATTGATGTACAAAACATTGGTAAATAAAAGGACTGTTTACGGCGGTGGTGGAATTATGCCCGATGTTTTTGTGCCGGTCGATACAACTGAAAATACTAAATATCATCAAAATTTGAATGCAAAAGGTGTTATCAATGCTACGATAATGCAATTTATGAATGAAAATAGATGTTTTTTAAAACAAAAATATCCCGGTTTTGAACAATTTAACACCCATTTTGATGTGTCTGATGAATTATTGAAACAGTTGGTTGCAAATGGAGAAAAAGAAAAAATTGAATTCAAAGAAGATGAATTTAACCTTTCCAAACGAATTATAAAACTTCAAATGAAAGCGATTATTGCCAATAATTTATGGGAAATAAATGAGTTTTACCGCGTTATTGGCAAAGAAAATAATTTGCTCCAAAAAGCCATTGAAATTTTGACTGTAAAAGGTGAGTACAATCGAATCTTAAAAAATAATTGATGGATTATTTGATCGAAAATTGGGTTGAATTTGCTGCTGTTATTCTTAGCATTGTCTATTTGTATTTTTCAGTTCGAGAAAAATCGGCACTTTGGATTTTTGGATTTATCAGTTCGGCACTTTATACGTGGGTATTTTTTCATAGTAAATTATACGCCGAAGTTTCCATTCAAATATATTATTTAGCCGTAAGTGTTTATGGTTGGATTCATTGGCAACTTTTAGACTCAACCACGAAAAAAAACAGTTCGGAGAAATTAAAAATCTCAACGATTGGTTCTTCAAAAGATAAGTTTGTCTATTTTTTTGCAACTGTTGTGATTTATTTTCTCTACTTGATAATTCTGAAATTTTTTACCGATTCACCCATTCCGTATCTCGATTCTGTAATTGGAGCTTTAAGTATAATTGCAACGTGGATGTTGGCTAAAAAGAAGATAGAAAATTGGCTTGTATTTATTGCGGTTGATTTTTTTGCTATTTTTCTTTATATTTACAAAGAACTTTATCCAACCGTCATTTTATTCCTGATTTATACCATAATGGCAATTGTTGGTTACAACGAATGGAATAGGAAGTTGAAAAAACAAGAAAACGACTTTTAATCAATCGGTTAAAAGTCGTTTTTCGATATATTTTTTTTCGAGACGATTATTTTTATGCTTTTTTAATCCAATCGACAATCCATTTTCCTACTTCACTTGTTTTATAAGCTTTTCCACCATCTGCAATATCTTCTGTAACAACTCCTGTTTCCATACTTGCCGTTACTGCATCACGAATAAGTTTTCCTTCTTCGTGCATTTCAAAAGCATATTCAAACATCAAAGCTGCAGAAAGAATTGTGGCAAGTGGATTGGCAATGTCTTTTCCTGCCGCTTGTGGATACGAACCGTGAATTGGCTCAAAAA
>JBDHYS010000160.1:0-4723 GCA_039811505.1 Paludibacteraceae bacterium
AGCGGTGATAAACAAAAATCAATACAAAAAATCCACATAAAATATAAAATGTAATGCTCCAAGCTAATGGTAAATTCCCCGAAGTCGCTGTAAATGTGGAAGTTGTTTTATCATTTAATTTACTATCCAATTGCACCAACAAATAAGCCGGTTTGTCCCAATTTGATTGATTAAAAACCAATCGTTCACCGCTTAAAAGAGAAATGCTTTTATCTCCACCAGAAAAACGGGTATTCAGTACCATTTCTTCACCTTCTTTTGGTTGCTGTGAAAGCGTAACGGCAATAACACCCACATTTCCAATAAGTTTATCAACAGAAATAACCTTCTTTTTCTCTGCAAAGTGAGTTTCTATCCAATTTCCTAACGGTACTGAAACACTTTTTGACCACCATGAATTGGAAGAATTGCTCTCTTTTTTCGCTACACTATTTTCGGAAAGCACAAAACCGTTTTTTTCATTTTCGAAAGCAACAAATTCTTTCATTTCTGAAAATTTTTCAGCAGAAATCGAATTAGTGGAAACTGTCAAATCGGACGGAAAAGCTATAAAAGTAGGTTCACCACTTGTTATTTCTCTTTGTTCGAGAGTCGGAATAACTATCTCATTGTTTATCTCATTCGATGAATTAACACTTATTTTTAGCGGTTCGGTTCCGGTGGCAATTTCTAAACTTCCAGCAAGAATTATTAATATTCCTTGTCCTGTTATCATTGCTAAACGATAAAACGTGCTCCGAATACCCACAAAAAATGATTGCTGACCGCTATCAAGAGCCAACATATAAAAACCATCGGCTGCAATATCGTGCGTTGCAGAGCTAAATGCCATCAACCAAAGGACAGCTAATGTAGCTTGAAAAAAGAAAGGAGCAGGTATGAGAAATGCAACACCCGCCAAACCGGCACCAATAAGAAGTTGCATCGTGATAATCCACCATCTTTTTGTCTTTATTAAATCGACAAAAGGACTCCAAAAAGGTTTGATAACCCACGGCAAATACAACCAACTTGTGTAAAGTGCAATGTCCGTATTGGAAATTCCCAATCGTTTGTACATAATTACAGCTACCGTCATTGCCACAACGTAAGGAATGCCTTGAGCAAAATAAAGTGTTGGAATCCACGACCAAGGAGAACGTGTTTTGTTAGTTTGAATAGCTTTTCCCATTTTTGATGTTATTTGTTAAGGTGAAAAATCGAGAATTTGATGACAAATTTACATATTCAAAATGAAATAAGATACATTTTCAATATATTTTAAATAAACAAGTGGGTAAAAAAGGTGCATTTAACAAAACAACAAAACAAGTCGTAAATAAAAAACTTTTTGTATAATATATGTAGAATAATCAAACTAAATGATACTTGAGCAAAATCTCAATATCTTTATTCAATAAAAAATCAATATTTTTCATACAACTGATTTTAAGAAAATATATCAATGTTTTTTATTACTAAAAACAACAAATCAATTGTTAATTGGCTTGTTTTATTTGCCTATATCTAAAAAAAAATGTATTTTTGCATTTTATTAAAAGAGAGATTTGAATTAATAAAATTTATATTAAAATGGTAAGTTACAAAGAATTAGGCTTAGTAAACTCAAAAGAGATTTTCAAAAAAGCCATTGAAGGAAAATATGCAATTCCTGCTTTCAATTTCAATAATTTGGAGCAATTGCAAGCGATTATTTCAGCTTGTGTTGAAACAAAATCACCTGTTATTTTACAAGTTTCAAGTGGTGCACGTAAATATGCAAACCAAACTTTGCTACGCTATATGGCACAAGGTGCCGTTCAATATGCGAAAGAATTGGGATATGAAATTCCAATCGTTCTTCACTTAGACCACGGCGACAGCTTTGAGCTTTGCAAAGATTGTATTGATAGCGGATTTTCATCCGTAATGATTGACGGTTCACATCTTCCTTACGAAGAAAACATTGCTTTGACAAAACGTGTAGTTGAATATGCTCATGCTAACGATGTTACAGTAGAAGGAGAATTAGGAATCCTTGCCGGAATTGAAGACGATGTTGTAGCTGAACACCACACTTATACAGAACCAGAAGAAGTGGTAGATTTTGTAACTCGTACCGGTGTTGATTCTTTAGCAATTTCAATAGGAACATCGCACGGTGCAAATAAATTTACACCGGAACAATGTACACGTGACGAAAACGGTGTGTTGGTTCCACCACCATTGCGTTTCGACATTTTGGAAGAAATCGAAAAACGTATCCCCGGATTTCCAATCGTACTTCATGGTTCTTCTTCTGTTCCACAAGAACATGTTGAAACAATCAACAAATACGGTGGTGCATTAAAAGATTCAATCGGTATTCCAGAAGAGCAATTGAGACGTGCTGCAGCTTCTGCAGTTTGCAAAATTAACATCGACTCTGACGGTCGTTTGGCAATGACAGCAAAAATACGTGAAGTATTTGCAAATAATCCTGCTGAATTTGACCCACGTAAATATTTAGGTCCGGCAAGAGATGAATTGAAAAAACTTTATATGCACAAAACAGAAAGTGTGTTGGGAAGTGCCGGAAAAGCTTAATCAAAAATCTGATTTTCGACAAATAACAAAAGGGAGATTACTTGTATTAGTTTTCTCCCTTTTATCATTAAAAAATTTTCCATTTATCGTTCTTCTTTGCGGAAAATTCCACCAATTCCTTTTCCAATCCGTTGGATTGTTTCGATACTTTTACTCAATGGTTTTGCAGAAACGTCATCGTACACGTCAATTGTTTCTATCGCATATTCTTGTTGTGGATAGATAATAATTCGGCTGTTTTTGAAAAAATGTTTTTCTAAACGAGAAGGTAAATTATCCAAAAGCGGCAAATAAGAAGCTGTTCCTCTGCGTGAAGAGACCAAAACAAGCAAATCTTCCACGTTTATAAATTTGGAAATAGCAAAAAAATCGTCCCAATTCATGAACGATTTAAATGAAACTGAAGATGAAATTTTATTCAATTTGAAAAACTCATTTACCGATTTTTCTGTCGATTCGTTGCAAAACATTACAATCGGAAGACTTAATTCTTGAGATAATTTTGCAACTTTCATCAGCCAAAAGTCATAACCTTTTTCAAATTCAGCCAAAGGTGGCACTGCAATCAAAATTCGTTTGTGAGCAACTAAAGGTTTGCTGAAATGGAAAATAAAAGTACATTTGTTAGTATTATTAATGATACTGTCCATTTTTTCCCCTATCAATTTATCAATAAACCCTACTCTTTTGGGCCAACCCAAGAAAATAATATCTGCCATCACTTCACGTGAAACGCGTGCAATTCCTCCAGCCACATTGTGATCAATGGTAGTAATAATGTCCACTTTTGTTTCTGATGCAGATGCCTGTTTCACAAATTGTTCTAATTTATTTCTTGTTTTAATGATGTTTGTTTCAGCTTCTTCGTTGTTTGTTACCACAGAAAGAATAGAAATCGGATTGGAAGATTTTTTGTCTTTAATAAAAATTGAAAACTCAAGAAGTTTGTCAAAATTTTCAATATTGGCTATCGGGAGCAAAATATGTTCGTTCGTAATCGCTTTTGATTTTATCATTCCGGCAGTTTCTTCATCAGATTCTACAATAATTATTTTAGCTGCTTTTTCAGTAACAAACGATGCAACTACACACGTAATTAAAATTAAAATAATGGTTCCATTTAATATGTTTTCATCTAAAATTTTAGCATTATAACCCACTAAAATGACTGCTAAAGTTGCTGCGGCATGTGAGCCACTTAATCCAAAAATCAAATTGCGTTGAGAAACAGAATATTTAAACGAAAATTGAGTGAAAAGTGCTGCCAACCATTTTCCTGCAATGGCAACCACGGATAAAGTCCCAGCAATAATCAATGCCCACGGTCCTTTTAAAATCACGCTTACATCAACTAACATCCCAACACTAATAAGGAAAAACGGAATGAAAAGCGAATTACCAATAAACTCTATCCGATTCATCAATGCGGAAGAATGAGGAATCAGTTTATTCAGTGCCAAACCTGCCACAAACGCACCAATAATTGGTTCCACACCGGCTACTTCTGCTAAGAAAGCAGCAAAAAAGACAACCGACAACACAAAAATATAGTGCGAATGCTTTTCACTTTCCAACTTTTCAAAAAACCATTTTGCAATGCGTGGAATTACTAAAAACATAATAGCCGAAAAAACTAACAACGAAACAAACAAACGAATCCAAAATTCTTGACTTAAATTTCCTTGACTGTTGCCCATAATAACAGCCAAAATAATTAACACGGCGGTATCGGTCAAAATCGTTCCGCCTACAGTTACTGCTACAGCTTGATTTTTTGAAATTCCAAACTTGCTGACAATAGGATAAGCAACCAAAGTGTGAGTAGAAAACATACTCGCTGTTAAGAAACTTGCATTAAAATCATATCCTAATAAATAATAGCAAACAGGAAAACCAATAATCAAAGGAATGGTAAAAGTGTAGAATCCAAAAAGTAAACTTCTATTTTTATACGTTTTGAATTCATTTAAATCCAATTCCAATCCAGCAATAAACATTATATAAAGCAATCCGATTGTCGAAAACAAATCGATTGCTGAACTTTTTTCTAAAATTCCTAATCCAAAAGGTCCAATGATTACACCCGAAATAATCAAACCTATGATACCGGGAATATTCAATTTACGGAGTAAAATAGGCGACAAAAGTATGATAAACA
>JBDHYS010000161.1:0-4718 GCA_039811505.1 Paludibacteraceae bacterium
AAAATTTATACAAAATTATGTAATAAATCAATAGCAATCAATAGAAAAAACAGATATTTTCAAGAATAAAAATCAAGCAAAATACGAATATTTAAGGATAGATGAATACTTTTTTGTAAATTTGCGAGAAATTTTAATTCTCGATAGTATTAATATCCAAAATATAGTATATAATGGCAATCATTAAACCATTCAAAGGTATTAGACCACCAAAAAATTTAGTTGAGCAAGTTGCATCTCGTCCGTATGATGTTTTAAATTCTGATGAAGCAAGAGCTGAAGCCGAAGGAAACCCTTATTCGCTGTATCATATTATCAAGCCGGAAATTGATTTTCCGATTGGAACAGACGAACACGAAGAAAAAGTTTATACAAAAGCAGCTGAAAATTTCAAAAAATTCAAAGAAAGCGGTTGGCTTGTGCAAGATAAAGAAGAAATGTATTATGTATATGCTCAAACGATGAATGGCAAAACACAATATGGACTTGTGGTTTGTGCAAATGTGGAAGATTATATGTCGGGGAATATCAAAAAACACGAACTTACTCGGCGCGATAAAGAAGAGGACAGAATGAAGCACGTGCGTGTAAACAATGCCAATATCGAACCGGTGTTTTTTGCTTATCCGCATCGTGATGATTTGGATATGATTGTGTCGGATGTTGTTAAAAATAAACCAGAATATGAATTTGTTGCTCCTATCGATGGCTTCGGACACTCTTTTTGGTTGATTGATGATGTGAAAACGATTGAAAAAATTACTGAAATTTTTGCGGAAATTCCTTCGTTGTATATTGCCGATGGACACCACCGAAGCGCTGCGGCTGCATTGGTTGGAAACGAAAAAAAACTGCAAAATCCAAATCACACAGGCGATGAAGAATACAACTTTTTTATGGCTGTTTGTTTCCCTGATAATCAACTTACAATTATTGATTATAACCGTGTTGTAACCGATTTAAACGGTTTGACTGACGAGGAATTTTTAACAAAAATAGGCGAAAATTTTGTAATCGAACCAAAAGGAACAGAAATTTACAAACCAAACACATTGCACAATTTTTCATTGTATTTGTCCGGAAATTGGTACTCATTAACAGCAAATAAAAACACATACAATGATAACGATCCAATTGATGTGCTTGATGTTACGATTTCTTCTAATTTAATACTAAATGATATTTTGGATATTAAAGATTTGAGAAGTGATAAGCGAGTTGATTTTGTAGGGGGAATAAGAGGTTTGGAAGAGTTGAAAAAGCGAGTTGATAGTGGTGAAATGGTTGCTGCGTTGGCGTTATATCCTGTATCAATGAAGCAGTTGATAGATATTGCCGATTCTGGAAATATTATGCCACCCAAAACAACTTGGTTCGAACCGAAATTGCGTTCAGGATTGGTGATTCACGAGTTAATTTAAATAGATAATTGTGAGTTTTATTTGATAATGATTTTTGGGAAGATTTTAAAACGGATTCAAGTTTTTATTTCTACTTACAAATACGGTGTTGTGCTTGGAATAGGATTATTGCTTGTTATTTTGATGATTTTATTTTTTATTTTTAAAAAAGATGAAAATAAATCTATTTACAAACCACAAGTACATCAGATATTGGATTGCAACAGAGAAAAATATGCGACTGTTTTTATTGAAAAAACAAATAAATTAAAGGATTTGAATGATTGTCAATTGCTACATGCGCAAGCAAACGGATTAACACAGGTATATGAAGACGATGAATCATTCAAAAAAGATGTGAATCGGCTTGTTGCTGAAAAGGAGTTAATTCGGATTAAAAGCAATTCGTTGTATTCGATAAAAAAAATGACACATTCTCATCCATACGTAACGCCGGAAATGGCTGATTTAATGAATGAAATCGCGATTCGATTCAGAGAAAAAATGAAACAAAAAGGGATTGATTATTTGCTTCCTGTAGTTACTTCGGCGTTGCGAACAGGTGAAAGTCAGAAGAAACTCTCAAGACGAAATCGCAATGCAACCGAATATTCTACCCACATGTTTAGAACAACGGTAGATATTACATACAAAGATTTTTACCATACAAAAAATAGAACATTAGAACAAAATGCAACTGCGACCAATGTTTTGACAGAAGTAATTGTAGAATTGAGAGAACAATGCCGGTTGGTTGCAGTGAAAGAGAGAAGACAAGCATGTTTCCATTTTACAGTTGTGAATTGTGCCGAACACAAAATGCCATCAGAATCGATGAAATTTACACCACTATTAATACATCAATAAATTATGAGAAAAAAGAATAATTATGTGCCCCCATCGAAAATAACTCGATTGAAAGTGATGAATGATGCTACTTTGATGGATTATTTGTTGGAAAAAATGGGCGGAATGAGCCGAAGCAGTGTGAAATCTCTCCTTTCTCACAGACAAGTTTCTGTCAATGATAAAGTTGTAACACATTTTGAAACTGCGCTGAAAAAAAATGATCAAATTTCAATTAATCATACGCACGGAAACACAGAACTTTCTCATCCAAAACTTAAAATTCTGCACGAAGACAGCACTTTAATTGTTGTGGAAAAAGGAGAGGGATTATTGACCGTAACAACCGGAAATGGAAAAGACACCACAGCTTTTTCGATTCTGAAAAATTATGTAAAAAAATCATCTCCTGCCAATAAAATTTATACCGTTAACAGATTAGATAGAGAAACATCGGGTGTTTTGGTTTTTTCTAAAAAAAGAGATGTGCAACATTTTTTACGAAATAATTGGCACGATATTGTAACAAAACGGCAATATGTTGCAGTGGTGGAGGGAACGGTGGCTCAAAAAAGCGGTCAAATCGTTTCTTGGCTTGTCGAACAAGAAGTTTCACTGAAAATCGTTGCTTCTTCAACGGACAATGGTGGAAGACAAGCGATAAAGAATTACAGAAAAATTGCCTTAAACGACAAATATTCTCTGCTTGAAGTGGAATTGGAAACAGGACGAAAAAATCAAATTCGTGTTCAGTTGGAAAGCATCGGACATCCGATTGTGGGAGATCGAAAATACGGCTCATCAAATGTTACGACTCGTCTTCATCTTCATGCTCATTTGTTGGAATTTTATCATCCGATAACCAACAAATTAGTCCGTTTTGAATCTCCAATTCCAAAGGAATTTTTGAAATTATTTCCCGAAAAAGGACGTTAAAAAAGCTGTCTCGTTTTGTGTTTTCGAGACAGCTTGAATCCTTTGTTTACAGGTTTAAAGGTGAAAAATATTATACCACTTGTGATCCGTTAGAGAGTTTTTCGGTAGGTTCAACAAGCGTTAATGTTCCATCTGGATTTTGAACCGAAAGCAACATTCCTTCACTATCAATTCCTCTCAATTTGCGAGGCGGAAAATTTGCTACAAATAACACTTGTTTTCCGATCAAAACATTTGGGTCTGCATAAAATTCTGCAATTCCTGAAAGTATTGTTCTCCCTTTTATTCCATCGTCAATTTGAAATTGCAATAATTTGTCGGCTTTTGGTACTTTTGAACAAGCAGTTACAGTACCGATGCGAATATCTAATTTTATAAAATCCTCAAAACTCACATTTTCTTTAATAGGTTCCACTTTTTGGACATTTGAATTGTTCTGTTTTTTTGTATCAAGCAGCTTTTGAATCTGTAGCTCAATTGCTTCGTCTTCAATTTTTTCAAAAAGGAGTTCAGTTGAGATTAGTTGATGTCCTGCCGGCAATAAATTCATTTTTCCAAGCTGTGTCCATTCAAAAGAATCCAAACCAATCATTTTTCTCAATTTTTGAGAAGAAAATGGGAGAAACGGCTCAAATGCAATGGACAAATTTGCAGTAATTTGCAAACTAATGGAAAGAATTGTTGCTACGCGATTCATATCGGTTTTGGCTAATTTCCAAGGTTCTGTTTCTGCCAAATATTTATTTCCGATTCTTGCCAAATTCATAGCTTCTTTTTGAGCTTCACGAAAATGAAATGTGTCCAAAAGCCTTTCAACTTCCGTTTTTACATTTGTAAATTCGCTTAAAGTTGTTTCATCATAATCGGTTAGTGTTTGAATTGCAGGAACTTTTCCGTCAAAATATTTTTGCGTTAAAACCAATGCTCTGTTCACAAAATTACCATAAATGGCGACTAATTCGTTGTTATTGCGGGCTTGAAAATCTTTCCAAGTAAAGTCGTTATCTTTTGTTTCAGGTGCATTAGCCGTTAAAACATAGCGAAGAACATCTTGTTTGTTGGGAAAATCTACCAAATATTCGTGAAGCCAAACCGCCCAATTTCGTGAAGTGCTAATTTTATCACCTTCGAGGTTAAGAAATTCGTTGGCAGGAACGTTGTCGGGCAAAATATAACTTCCTTCGGCTTGAAGCATTGCCGGAAAAACAATGCAATGAAAAACAATATTATCTTTTCCTATAAAATGGAGAAGCCTTGTTTCTGAATCTTTCCACCATTTTTCCCAATTCCCAAATTTTTCCGGATTTTCATCGCAAAGTTCTTTTGTGTTGGAAATGTAGCCAATCGGAGCATCAAACCATACGTAAAGCACTTTCCCTTCGCCACCTTCCGCCGGAACAGGAATACCCCAATCTAAATCACGACTTACGGCACGCGGTTGTAATCCCATATCGAGCCAACTTTTGCATTGTCCGTACACATTGTTTTTCCAATCGCTATGATCCTTTAACAACCATTCCTTCAACCATTCTTCAT
>JBDHYS010000162.1:0-4691 GCA_039811505.1 Paludibacteraceae bacterium
AGGATTAAAATAACCGGTAATAGCGTTAAAGCCCCAAACCCGGAACCAAACATGCTTATGGCAACCAGTAAGCCGAAATTTTGCAAGGGCACGATTTGCGAAAACAGAAGCACTAAAAATCCGGCTGATACCGATATGACATTGATAATTACAGCCTTCCCACTTAGCAATATGGTTTCTTCTATGGCTTTTTCAGCATCCCCGTGGCTTATCAAATGCTTATTGAAACCGGTTATAACATGAATGGAATAATCGATGCCTATACCCAAGGCAATGCTGGCCACAAGTACAGTTGCAATATCGAGGGGGATACCTGTGATACCCATGAACCCGAATAATACAATAATAGTGGCAACAACGGGTATGGCGGCAAAAATCCCTTTTGAAGCGGAGCGCAATATCAAGCCCACAATAAGTACAACCATAATAATGGCTATCAACAAACTGTTATACTGGCTATTTATCAAACTACTGTTGAGCTTAACATACACAGAAGGCATCCCGGTCAATTCAATTTTACAATGTTCGTTTGGGTTATCCTCGATGAACCGGTTCATTTTTGCAGTAAACACCTCAAGTTCTTTACTGTCAACCGATGCAAATTTCGATTGGATAATTCCTTTGGTTAGGTCATTGTTCACTAGTTGGGGCATAACCTCCTGCCCATCGAGCAGAAACCATAATTGTTCAATTTTTGCCTTGTCATCGGGAATTTTTTTACCCTCGCCCATGGCATCGTTCATTTGTTCAATCAAGTCTGCTACCGACTGTGTTATTTCAATATTCGGGTCCTCCTTCATGAAATGTTCGGTACTAATCATCATCTTCAGCACCTCTGGACTTTGCATATCTCCTTCAAAAACAACAAATACCGGTAACGAGCCGCCAAATTTTTTCTGCATAACATCCTCTGCAATCCTTGTTGGATTATCTTTCTTAAAATAGTCGGCCATGTTAACGCTGGTTTTTATCAACATTAGGCCACCAATGCATAACATTAGCAGAACTCCCCAACCTGTAAGTGTATATTTGGGATGTTTAAACAGAAATTTTACCAAGGGCAGTAGAATTTTGTGAGTTAATATGGTTTGCTTTTCTTCGGATTCAATAGCTGTTTTTTTGCCATACATTGAAAGTCCAGAGATAAGTGCGGGAACAAAAAATAGGGATAGTATTAAAGCGATTAATGTACCAACCGCAGTAAATATTCCGAAGTCTTTAATCATGGTGAGGTATGCCCCAAAAACAAATGATACAAATCCAATGGCAGTGGTTACTGCTGCCAGTATTACAGGAATCAGAATATATCTAAGTGCTTGAACTAATGCCTGTTTTCTGTCTGCAAGTTTATTGTGGTTAATACTATTGAGCACATGAATTGTATAAGCACTTCCTACAGCAAGCAGCACAACCGGAATTATATTTGAGATAATTGTCAACTCATACCCGGTTACTGCCATTAAGCCCATTGTCCAAATAACGGCCAAACCTGCTATGAGCAACGGCAACAATACCCCTCTAAAAGATTTAAAACTCAACAATAAAATAATGGCTATTACGAGGAAAACGATGGGAACAAGCCATACAATATCCGAAACAATCAAATCGTTAATGTCGTTCATCATCATGGGGAGACCGCCAAAATAAGTTGTCTCGGGCAAATCCAATGCTTCAATTTTATCCTTAATTTCTTTTGCAACAGCCTGTTTATCTCCCTCGGGGAGAAGTGTAAACATTATTGCGGTTGCCGTTCCATCCTCTGAAACAATAGCTCCCCTGTACATCTCTTTGGAGAAAACATAGTTTTTCAGGCTGTCTAACTGCGATTGCTCAACGGGCAAATCATACTCATCAACCAGCTTGCCGATTTCAATACCCCATTCAGAGCTTTTGATATCGAGAATATTGGTTAAGCTTGTAACGGTTGAAACCCCACTGGTATATTTTATGCTATCGGTAATTTGCTTTATATGCTGAATGACTTCTGCTTTAAAAACATCATTTGTTTCCAACACAATCATTCCCATATCATTTCCGCCAAACTGTGTTCCTATCTCCTTGTACAACCGGGCAACAGGGTCATCATCGGGCAAAGAGCTTATTATATCAGCGTTTATATGCAAGTCTTTTGCCTGATAACTAAAGAATACGGTTAAACCTACAACGGCTATAATTATAAGCCATTTAAATTTCACTATGCCATCTGCGAATCTGTTCATATTTTGTTGTTTTAAAATTAATTATACTTAAATCGTTTTATAGTCAGTTTTAGTGCAAAAAAAATTATCGAGATAAACCTTTTGTGAGTATTCCAATTAAACCTTCAAAATGAGGAGCGTATTTCACATATTTGTTCTGTAGAAAAAAGGGTATCTCAAGCCCTTTTATAACCATAATGAATACGTCTAACAAAACATCAATATCTCCAATAATAGCAAATTCACCCCTCTCAACACCTTGTAGGATTATCTTTTTCAGGCTTTCTTTTTCCCATACATCTAATTCAGTCCGCAAATCATCAATGAAATGAAAATGTTCAAAAAAATCAGCTTTTAGTGTTTCATGATAATTTGCAGCAGAATTTAGAATCTCCATTCTTTTAACGAGATATTTTTTTACCTTTTCCGTAGAAGTCAAATCAGGATTATTAACAATAAAAGACAGCTGATTTTTCAGGTTTATCATTTCAATTGATACTACCTCCCTAAATAAATCCTCCTTGCTTGCAAAATGATAATATAAGGAACCTTTGGCTTTCCTCGCAATTTTAGCGATTTCATCCATTGAAGTTTTATGGAACCCAAAGCGACTGAATAGCTTATTCGCAACGCTTAAAATTGATTCTTTGGTATTATCAATGCTCATATCAAATTTGTACTAAAATTGTTTTACGGTACAATCATTGATATATTTTTCTATAATCCAATCTTTTTTTTGCATAAATTAACGAATGTTTTATCGTAGCAGTAGTGTGGTGGGAAGATTGCACTCTTTTGCAAATTTTGGTTTACGTGCGGCTGGTGCGATTTGCAAATGTGTGCAATGTGGGTTGGGGTTTCATTTCATTTTCTTTTGAGCGTCGGAAAAAAACAAAATAAATTCCATCAAATTAGTACTGTCCTGTCAAAAAGCTAAATCCTTTCTTATTTCAATTTTGTCGTTATCGTAACTAGCTGTCGGGTTGTCTTTTTTTACACTTGTTGCCAACGGTGGCGGTATATGAAAAGTTGGGCATTTCGGAGTACGTCACTGTCAAACCGAGACAAAGTTTGAGGGGGGCTACCATGCTCAATTTCAACAGTATCTGCCCAATTTTTTATATACCGTGTTACAAGCTGGCCATTCTTGACACTCGTTATTCTGTATTTCATTTTTGCTGCATTTTTTGCTGTCTGTGCGTTTGGGTAGGCAAGCTCTTTTGCAGGTTATGGTTTTAGCGTTAGCAGGTACGTCCTGCAAATGTGCTTGACTACGAAGGGTTGATTTATTCAAGTTTGTTAAATAATGTTCTGATAGGTTCTGTTATGCGGTCGAAAAGACTTATTTTGTCTGTTATAATTTCAGCATTTACTTTTATTTCTTTTTTGATGGATAGTGTTCTGCCCGATTCGGTCTTAGTCTTTCCCGGTAAAAGTATTTCTACGTTGAAAAATCCCCCATCTCCTGTTATTTCAAGTGAATGAGATATGGTTTGAATTTCTGTTACTATTTTTTCATTGTAAAGGTTAGGGATATTATTGAAGTTCAATATTACTTTTTGTCCGGTTTTTATTTTGCTTATCTCATTTGCCGGAATTTTCAGTTCAATGAATAGACTGTCAGTATTTTGATTAATGGTTGCAGTGGTTTTTATGGTGTATTCAAATCTGAAAAACCAGGAACCGAAAAGCAAAACCAGGATGATGAAGAAAATGACTGATATGCCTGCACGGATAATAACGGGTGGTATTTGACCGATCAGATTTCTTACTTTTTCGCTTCTTAATTCTATGTTGTCTTTTTCATCCACTATGGTAAAATTGAATTTGCAAATTAGTTCCCAAGCTCCAGTTGATTCTTAACAAGATGGTAGTATGCCCCTTTTTTATGAGTGAGTTCTTTGTGATTCCCGGTTTCTATTATTTTTCCGTCATCAAGGACTACAATCTGATCGGCATTTTTTACAGTGCTTAATCTGTGGGCAACAACAACTACAGTTTTTCCCCGATAAAATTCCTGAAGATTTTCTACAATTGCTTTTTCATTATTTGCATCAAGAGCATTTGTTGCTTCATCGAAAAACAGAAAATCAGGGTTTTTATAAACTGCACGGGCAATTAATACCCTTTGTTTCTGACCCTGACTCAGGTTTTGACCTTCGTTGCCTATTACAGTATTGTATTTTAATGGCAATTCCATTATAAAATCATGGATGTTTGCAGTTTTAGCTGCATAAGCAAGTTTCATTTTATCTATTTCGTCTTCGTTAGCTGCAATATTGTGCGCTATACTTTCCGAGAAAATGAAACCATCCTGCATAACTGCCCCACATTGGTTGCGCCACCATGTTGAATTGAATTCTTGCAAATCATTATTTCCGACAAGGATTTTTCCTTCAACCGGATTGTAATACTGCAACAACAGTTTTATCAATGTGGTTTTACCGCTACCGCTGACGCCAACTATGGCAGTTACCTCACCTTGTTTAATAG